>CADCTH010000095.1 GCA_902805495.1 uncultured Actinomycetospora sp. | reverse complement strand
GTACCGGTCGGCGAGGACGTCGTCGTCGGGCATCGGCAGCTCGCCGCGGGCGATCCGGCGGGCCAGCCGGGTGCCGTGCTCGACGATCAGCGCGTAGGCGCTGACGTGGTCCACAGGGGCGGCCAGGACGGCGTCGAGGGAGGCCTGCCAGTCGGCGTCGGTCTCCCCCGGCGCGCCGTAGATGAGGTCGAGGTTGACGTGGTCGAAGCCGGCCGCGCGCGCCTCGGCCGGCGACCGGCCCGCGGCCAGGGCCGCCGAGTACTTCGCGGGGTGGCGGACGTTCCACCAGCGCGTTCCCCCGACGTGCGAGTGCGCACCGGGCCCGGCGCCCCACCAGTCGCCGCCGCCCCAGTAGCCCAGGTTGTGGCGGCAGCGGGCGTCGGTGGTGCGGGCCCAGTTCGACACCTCGTACCAGCCGAACCCAGCGGCCGAGAGCGTGTCGTCGACGATCTCGTAGCGGTCGGCGATCACGTCGTCGTCGGGCATCGGCAGCTCCCCGCGCGCCACCCGGCGAGCCAGCGCGGTGCCCTCCTCGACGATCAGCGAGTACGCCGAGACGTGGTCGGCGCCCGAGGCGAGCACGGCGTCGAGCGAGCGTCGCAGGTCGTCGTCGGTCTCGGTGGGCGTGCCGTAGATGAGGTCGAGGTTGACGTGGTGCAGCCCGGCCGCGTGCGCCTCCGCCGCGACGCGGACCGCCGCGCCCGGCGTGTGCCGGCGGTCGAGGACGGCGAGCACGTGGTCGACGTCGGACTGCATGCCGAGGCTCAGGCGCGTGTAACCGGCGTCGGCGATCGCGGCGAGCAGCTCGGGGGTCGTCGACTCGGGGTTGGCCTCGGTGGTGACCTCGGCGCCCGGGCGCAGGCCGAACGTCCCCCGCACCGCGTCGAGCACCGCGACCAGGCCCTCGGCGCCGAGCAGCGAGGGCGTGCCGCCGCCGAGGAAGACGGTGTCGGCGCGGGGCGCCGCACCGAGCACCCGCGCGGCGAGGTCGAGCTCGCGGCGCAGGCCCTCGAGCCACGAGGCGGGCGAGGCCGGGTCGTCGCTGCTGGTGAGTCCCAGGTCGGAGGCGGTATAGGTGTTGAAGTCGCAGTACCCGCAGCGCGTCGCGCAGAACGGGACGTGCACGTAGACGCCGAACGGCCGCGTGCCGAGGCCGGTCAGCGACGCGGGCGGGAGCGCGCCGTCGGACGGCGCCGGCTCGCCGGACGGGGGGACGGAGGGCACGGCTCCATTCTGCGCCCGCCCGTGGAGCCGTCGTGCGCGGCGGCCTCGCCGTCGTGGTCCCGGGGGCCGGGAGGGGAAGTGGGCCGACCTGGGGATCGAGCCCCGGACGTTCGAGGGCCTGCCCGTCGACGCCTTCGAGGTGATCGACCACGGTCCCGAGGTCCCGCTCACCGACGAGTGCACGCCGCGCTGACGCGCTGGTGAGGTGCCGCACCCGGAGATCTCTCTGAGTGGAGCGGGCGCTCCGCTCAGCGGGACGGACGCTCCACCATGAAGGATCTTGACGGCGCGATGGGCCCAGTAGCGGGGTGTGCGTGCTCGTCGTGCCAGAGCACGGACGAGCACTCAAGGAGCCGTGGGCCAAAGGTCACGTGGAGAAAGACCCCGTCCTCGTGGCACTCTCTAGGTCATGCGCGCGCCCGGACAGCTCCTCGTGAGTCGACGTCACGTCGACCTGGAGCGCCAGTCCAGCGCCCTCTGCCGCACCCGCTGAGCGCGAAGCACCGCCACCACATCCCAGCGGGACCGCGCACCACCTCGATCGAGGGTCACCTCGTCGTGCCCGCGTGCGCCCGTGCACCACCCCGGAGGATTCCCCACCCATGGCCGCTACCGGCGCCCCGTCGTCCGAGAACGCCACCACCTCGGAGGAGTCGTACGCCGAGACGACGCCACTGCGTCACCCGGGGGCGACGGAGGACGAGCCGCCGAAACCCAAGCCCGCCCGCGCCCGCAAGGGCAAGGCCGAGGGCCAGTGGGCGCTGGGCTACCGCGAGCCGCTCAACAAGAACGAGCAGTCCAAGAAGGACGACCACCCGCTGAACGTGCGGGCGCGCATCGAGAACATCTACGCCCACCGCGGCTTCGACTCGATCGACCCGGCGGACCTGCGCGGGCGTTTCCGCTGGATGGGGCTCTACACCCAGCGCGCCGAGGGCTTCCCGGGCACGGCCACGGGTCACGTCGAGGAGGAGGAGCTCGACGCGTCGCACTTCATGCTGCGGGTGCGCGTCGACGGCGGGGGCCTGACCACCGAGCAGCTGCGGGTCATCGGCGAGATCTCCCAGACCTTCGCCCGCGACACCGCCGACGTCACCGACCGCGAGAACGTCCAGCTGCACTGGATCCGCGTCGAGGACATGCCGGAGATCTGGCGCCGGCTCGAGGGCGTCGGGCTCTACACCCCCGAGGCCTGCGGCGACTGCCCGCGCGTCATCCTCGGCTCGCCGGTGGCGGGCATCAGCGCCGACGAGGTCATCGACGGCACCCCGGCGATCGACGAGATCGTCGAGCGCTTCATCGGCGACCGCTCGCTGGCCAACCTCCCCCGCAAGTTCAAGACCTCGATCTCCGGGCAGCAGGACGTCGCCCACGAGGTCAACGACGTCGCCTTCGTCGGCGTCGTGCACCCCGAGCACGGGCCCGGCTTCGACCTGCAGGTCGGCGGCGGGCTCTCGACCAACCCGAAGCTCGCCGTGCGCCTCGGCGCCTGGGTGCCGCTCGAGGAGGTCGCCGACGTCTGGCACGCCGTGGTGCAGGTCTTCCGCGACTACGGCTACCGGCGCCTGCGCACCCGCGCGCGCATCAAGTTCCTCGTCGCCGACTGGGGCCCGGAGAAGTTCCGCCAGGTCATGGAGGACGAGTACCTGGGCCGGAAGATGATCGACGGTCCGGCCCCGGAGGCCATCGCCGGCACGGTCGACCACATCGGCGTGCACGAGCAGGTCGACGGCAACCACTATGTCGGCGTCGCCCCGCCGGCCGGGCGCACCAGCGGCTCGACGCTCGTCGGCGTCGCGAAGGCCGCCGAGGACGCCGGCTCGTCGCGGGTGCGGCTCACGCCGTACCAGAAGATCCTCGTGCTGGACGTCCCGTCGGACAAGCTCGACGGGCTCACCACCGCCCTCGACCACCTCGGCCTGCCCGCCCGCCCCACGCCGTGGCGCCGCGCGACGATGGCGTGCACGGGGCTGGAGTTCTGCAAGCTCGCCTTCGTCGACACCAAGAACCGGGCCGGCGAGCTGGTCGAGGAGCTCGACCGGCGCCTCGCCGACGTCCAGGACGCCCTGGAGCACCCGGTGTCGATCCACCTCAACGGCTGCCCGAACTCCTGCGCGCGGGTCCAGGTCGCCGACATCGGGCTCAAGGGCCAGATCGTCAACGACGCCGCGGGCCAGCCGGCGGCGGGCTTCCAGGTGCACCTCGGCGGCGGGCTCGGCCTCGACGCCGGTTTCGGGCGCAAGCTGCGCGGCCACAAGGTGCTCTCCGACGACCTCGGCGACTACGTCGAGCGGGTCGTGCGCGCCGACGCCGAGGGCGACGAGCCCGGCGAGCGCTTCGCCCAGTGGGTCGTGCGCGCGGAAGAGGGGCAGCTCACGTGAGGTTGGCCCTCCAGTACTGCCCCTACTGCGGCGAGCAGGACCTGCACCCCCGGGAGGACCCGGAGGGCGCGTGGGAGTGCGCCGACTGCCGCAGCACGTTCGTCGTGACCGCGGTACCGGCGCCGGCGAGAGGATCCGCATGACCACCACCACGGACACGCAGCGATCAACGGAGCACGCCGATAGGGGAGCTGGACCATCGACAGGGACGCGCGACGACCTGCGGGCCGAGGCCCTCGCCGCCGGCGAGCGCTTCGCCGCCCGCGAGGGCCGGCTCGGGCATGAAGAGCTCACCCGCGAGATCCTCACCTGGGCCGCCGAGACCTTCGGCGACGGGCTGATCGTCGCGTCGAACATGCAGGACGCCGTGCTCGTCGCCCTCGGCGCGCTGGCCCGGGCGGGCGTCGACGTGCTGTTCCTCGACACCGGCTACCACTTCGCCGAGACCCTCGGCACCCGCGACGCCGTCGCGCAGGTCTACGGCGTGCACATCGTGCAGGCCGAGCCCGACGAGACCGTCGCCGAGCAGGACGCGCTGCGCGGCAAGGACCTGTTCGCCACCGACCCCAACGAGTGCTGCCGGCTGCGCAAGGTGGTGCCGCTGCAGCGCACGCTCGCCCGCTACGACGCCTGGGTGACCGGGGTGCGCCGCGTCGAGGCCCCGACCCGGGCGACGACGCCGCTGGTGACCTGGGACGAGCGCCACGGGCTGGTCAAGATCAACCCGATCGCGCACTGGTCGGACGAGCAGATCGAGACCTACATCCGCGAGCACGCGGTGCTGGTCAACCCGCTGGTCGGCGCGGGCTACCCGTCGATCGGCTGCGCGCCCTGCACCGCGAAGCCGGCGCCGGGCGCCGACCCGCGCAGCGGCCGCTGGGCCGGCACCGCCAAGACCGAGTGCGGGCTGCACGGATGACCGCCGCACCCGTCTCCGAGCAGAGCGCCCAGGTCGACCAGCTGGACGCCCTCGAGTCCGAGGCCATCCACGTCCTGCGCGAGGTGGCCGGCGAGTTCGACCGGCCGGTGATCCTCTTCTCCGGCGGCAAGGACTCGATGCTGCTGGTGCACCTCGCCCGCAAGGCGTTCTGGCCCGCGCCGATCCCGTTCCCGGTGCTGCACGTCGACACCGGGCACAACTTCGACGAGGTCATCGCGTTCCGGGACGCCGTCGTCGAGCGCTACGGCCTGACCCTCGAGGTCGCCCGCGTCCAGGACTACATCGACGACGGCCGGCTGGAGGAGCGCGCCGACGGCACCCGCAACCCCCTGCAGACCACGCCGCTGCTCGACGCGATCGCCGAGCACCGCCACGACGCGGTCTTCGGCGGCGGGCGCCGCGACGAGGAGCGCGCGCGGGCCAAGGAGCGGGTGTTCAGCCTGCGCACGGCGTTCGGGGCGTGGGAGCCGTCGCGCCAGCGCCCCGAGCTGTGGAACCTCTACAACGGGCGCCACAAGCCGGGCGAGCACGTGCGCGTGTTCCCGCTGTCGAACTTCACCGAGCTCGACGTGTGGCGCTACATCGCGCGCGAGGGCGTCGAGCTCCCGTCGATCTACTACGCGCACACCCGCGAGGTGTTCGCCCGCGACGGGATGTGGCTGACCAGCGGGCCGTGGGGCGGTCCCCGCGACGGCGAGGAGACGCGGACGATGTCGGTGCGCTACCGCACCGTCGGCGACGGCTCCTGCACCGGCGCGGTGGCGTCCGACGCGACCACGCTCGACGAGGTGCTCGACGAGGTCCGCGAGAGCCGCCTCACCGAGCGCGGCGCCACGCGCGCCGACGACCGCCTCTCGGAGGCGGCGATGGAGGACCGGAAGCGAGAGGGCTACTTCTGATGAAGAGGAGCACACCGATAGGCGATCTCCTGCGTCTGGCCACGGCCGGGTCCGTCGACGACGGCAAGTCCACCCTCGTCGGGCGGCTGCTCTACGACACGAAGTCGGTGCTCGCCGACCAGATGGAGGCGGTCGAGCGCGCCACCGTCGGCGGCGGCGACCCCGACCTGTCGCTGCTGGTCGACGGCCTGCGCTCGGAGCGCGAGCAGGGCATCACCATCGACGTCGCGTACCGCTACTTCGCGACGCCGCAGCGCGCGTTCGTCCTGGCCGACACCCCGGGCCACGTGCAGTACACGCGCAACACCGTCACCGGGGCGTCCACCGCGTCGCTGGCCGTGCTGCTCGTCGATGCCCGCAGCGGCATCGTCGAGCAGACCCGTCGCCACGTCGCGGTGATGGGCCTGCTGCGCGTGCCGCGGCTGGTGCTCGCGGTCAACAAGATGGACCTGGTCGACTTCGACGAGAACACCTACTGGCGCATCGCCAAGGAGTTCTTCGGGCTCACCGAGGCCCTCGGCTACCCCGAGGACGCCGTGGTGGCGATCCCGCTGTCGGCGAAGAAGGGCGACAACGTCGTCCTGTCGTCGGAGAACACGCCCTGGTACGAGGGCCCGACACTGCTCGAGCACCTCGAGTCGGTGCCGGTCGCGGGCGCCGACCACGCCGCCCCGTTCCGCTTCCCGGTGCAGTACGTGGTGCGCCCGCGCACCGACGCCCACCCCGACTACCGCGGCTACGCCGGGCTGGTCGCGGCGGGCACCGTGCACGTCGGGGACGAGGTCGCGGTCCTGCCCGACGGGCAACGCACCCGGGTCGAGGGCATCGACACCTTCGACGGCGAGCTCGAGACCGCCCACGTCGGCCAGAGCGTGGTCCTGCGCCTCGCCGACGACCTCGGGGTCGCCCGCGGCGCGCTGCTCGCCGTGCCCGGCGGGGCCGAGCCGGTCACCGAGTTCGACGCCACCCTGGCCTGGCTGCACGAGAAGCCGCTGCGCCCGGGCGCCCGCCTGCTGCTCAAGCACGGCACCCGCACCGTGCAGGCGATCGTCGCCGCGGTGACGCACCGCCTGGACACCGAGACGCTGTCGGTGGTCGACGAGCCCGGCGAGCTGGGCATCAACGACATGGGTCAGGTCTCGCTGACGGTCTCGGAGCCGCTGCCCCTCGACGAGTACGACGAGGTCGCAGCCACCGGGTCGTTCCTGCTCATCGACCCGCAGGCCGGCGACACGCTCGCCGCGGGCCTGGTCGGGCGGCCGCTGGTGGCCCGGCCGCTCGACCGGTACTGATCGATCAGCAGCGGGCGTCGCCGGGCTTCGGCACGGGCAGGCGGAACAGCGGGCGCAGGGCGAGCCCGGCCACCGTGCCGACCAGGGCGGTGAGGCCCCACAGCCAGCCGTGGAGGCTGAACGAGGCGATGCCGGAGAAGTACGCGCCGATGTTGCAGCCCCCCGCGATGCGCGCTCCGTAGCCCATGAGCACGCCGCCGATCACGGCACCGGCGATGGTGCGCAGCGGGATCTGGCGGTGCAGGCGGAACACGCCGCCGAGACCGGCGGCGACCAGGGCGCCGATCATGATCCCGAAGTCCATGACCGACGTGCGGTCGGCGAGCACGGGCCGGGCGAGCTGGGCGGCGTTGCCCGGGCTGGACCAGTAGGTCCACGTCGAGGGGTCGGCCCCGACGGCCTCCAGCGCCCGAGCGCCCCAGAGCGCGAACGCCGACGTGATGCCCCAGGGCGAGCCGGTGACCACCAGCGTGGCCGCGTTGAGCCCGGCGAGCACCAGCGCGCCGACCCACAGCGGCCACGACCCGCGCAGCACCCGCCGGACGCCCTGTGCGCTCGGCGGCTGCTCGATCGGCGGCGGCGTGCGCCGGCGTCCGAGCAGGTAGGTGGCCCCGACGATCGCGGCCATGGCGGCCAGCGACAGGGCCAGCGCGCCGGGGTAGCCGAAGGTGGCCGCGAGGTCGACGACCGGCCCGCGCGAGAGCGTCTCGGTCCAGAACGACCAGGTCATCGTCGCGAGCACCGACCCGACGACGAAACCGACCAGGGTGTACACGATGGCCAGCTGCCCGCTGCCCACGTTGAACAGCGTCCCCGACGCGCACGAGCCGCCGATCTGCATCCCGACGCCGAACAGGAAGGCACCGGCGAACAGCGCGACGCCGATCGGTCCCAGCTGCGGCTGCAGATCCCCACCGAGCGCCAGGCCCGACGACAGGATGACCGCGAAGAGCACGGCGGCGACGGCGAGCATGAGCATGTGCGCGCGCAGCGCGGCACCCTGGCCGACGGCGACGAGCTGGCGCCAGGCCGAGGTGAAGCCGAACCGGGAGTGGAAGAGCGCCAGCCCGAGCCCCAGCCCGAGGGCCAGCGCGAGGACGAGGACCGGCCCGGCCACCACGGCGACCGCGACCGCGAGGCCGGCGGCGGCGATGACGCCGAGCGCGACGGCCGCCCACTGGGGTGGCGGTGCCGGAGCGGCGGGTGGTGCGGGACGGGGGGTGGTGCGGGCGGACAGCGTCGTCACCGGGTGAGACTCCTGCGATCGGGTCCACGGGGCCAACGCCTCTGCCGCGACGCGACTTCCCGGCCCGGCGTGCCGATCGGGGTACCGCAGACCACACGCGGGTTGTGGCGGGTGCCGTGTTCGCCCAGGATCGCAGCCGTGGATCACGGGGCGCTCCTGACGCGGCGACGCCACGTCGACCTCGTCCGCACGCCGCACGGCACCTGTCGCTGACACACGCCGCCCGCCCCCGTCACCCCTGTCCCGGGAGCCCGTGTGTCCACCCTCCAGACCGGCGCGCCCGCGCGCACCCCGCGCCGCGTGGCGCTCGCCAGCGCCATCGGCACGACCATCGAGTGGTACGACTTCTACCTCTACGCCACCGCCACCGCGCTGGTGTTCAACCAGCTGTTCTTCCCCTCGATCAGCCCCACGGCCGGCACCCTCGCGGCGTTCGCCACCTACGCCGCCGGGTTCGGCGCCCGGCCCATCGGCGCCGTCGTCGCCGGGCACCTCGGCGACCGCGTCGGGCGCCGCACCGTGCTGGTCGGCGCGCTCGTGCTCATGGGCGGGGCGACGACGCTGATCGGCCTGCTGCCCTCGTTCGCCACCATCGGCGTCGCGGCGCCGGTGCTGATCGTCGTCCTGCGGATCCTGCAGGGCCTCGCGGTCGGCGGGGAGTGGGCGGGCGCGGCGATCCTGGCCGTCGAGCACGCCCCGCCCCGGCGTCGCGGGTTCTTCGGCAGCTTCACCCAGCTCGGCTCGCCGGCCGGGATGCTGCTGGCCACCGGCCTGTTCTTCCTCGTGCGCACCGCCGTCGGCGACCAGGCGTTCCTCGAGTCCTGGTGGCGCCTGCCGTTCCTCGCCAGCGCCCTGCTGGTGATCGTCGGGCTCGTGATCCGGCTGCGGATCACCGACGCCCCCGAGTTCGTCGCGCTGCGCGAGCAGGGGAAGGTCGCGCGGCTGCCCGTCGTCGAGGTCTTCCGGGCCGCCCCGCGCCAGGTCGTGCTCACCACCGGCCTGCGGCTCTCGCAGATCGCCCTGTTCGTCCTCGTCACCACCTACGGGCTGACCTACATCGCGAGCGAGATCGGCCGCGACTCGAGCGCCGGCCTGCTCGCCGTCGTCGTGTCCTCCGCGCTCGGGCTCGCCACCACCCCGCTGTGGGCGATCCTCTCCGACCGCGTCGGCCGCCGGACCCCGTACCTCGTGGGCGCGATCGGCGGCACGCTGACCCTGCTGCTGTTCTTCCTCGCCGTCGGCACGGGCTCGACGCTGCTGGTCGTGCTGGCCGTGGTGGTGGCCGTCAACGTCACCCACGACGCGATGTACGGGCCGCAGGCGGCGTGGTTCGCCGAGCTGTTCTCCACGCGGCTGCGCTACAGCGGCGCCTCGCTGGGCTACGGCATCGGCTCGGTGATCGCCGGCGGCTTCGCGCCGCTGGTGGCCGCCGCGGTGGTCGGCGCCACGGGGTCGTTCTGGCCCGTGGTCCTGATCTTCGCCGGCGTCTCCGTGCTGACGATCCTCGCGGCGGCGTTCGCCCGCGAGACCGCGTTCGACGAGCTGGGATAGTCCGCGCCGTGCCGTCCGACAAGCGCCGTGTCCACCTCAACGCCTTCGCCATGAACTGCGCCGGCCACCAGTCGGCCGGGCTCTGGCGCCACCCCGACGACCGGAGCCACCGCTACACCGATCTCGAGCACTGGATCGGCCTGGCCCGCACCCTCGAGGACGCGGGGTTCGACGCGCTGTTCCTCGCCGACGTGCTGGGGGTCTACGACGTGTACGGCGGCTCGCGGGACGCCGCCGTGCGCGCCGGGGCGCAGGTGCCCCTCGGCGACCCGATGCTGCTCGTGCCGGCCCTGGCCGCGGCGACGTCGCGGCTCGGGTTCGGGGTCACGGTGTCGGTGAGCTACGAGCACCCCTACGCGCTGGCCCGGCGACTGACCACGCTCGACCACCTGACGAAGGGCCGCGTGGCCTGGAACGTCGTCACCGGCTACCTGGCCAGCGCCGCGGCGAACCTCGGGCTGGGCGAGCAGCTCGCCCACGACGAGCGGTATGCGATGGCCGAGGAGTACCTCGAGGTCTGCTACCGGCTGTGGGAGGAGTCGTGGGAGGAGGACGCCGTGGTGCGCGACACCGAGCGCGGCGTCTACACCGACCCGGCGAAGGTGCACGACGTCGCCCACCACGGCACGTGGTTCGACGTGCCCGGCCCGTTCCTCTGCGAGCCGTCGCCGCAGCGCACCCCGGTGATCTTCCAGGCGGGCGCGTCGTCGCGCGGGCAGGCCTTCGCCGGGCGCCACGCCGAGGCGGTGTTCGTCTCGGGACCGTCCACCGCGGTCGTCGCGAAGTCGGTGGCCGGCATCCGGGCCGCGGTCGCCGAGGCCGGGCGCGACCCCGAGTCGGTGACGATCTTCATCCAGCTCGCGCCCGTGGTCGCGCCGACGTCGGAGGAGGCGCGCGAGCTCTACGCGTCCTACCTCGCCGCGGCCTCCCGCGAGGGCGCGATGGCGCTGTTCGGCGGCTGGACCGGGCTCGACCTCGCCGAGGTCCCGCCCGACGAGCCACTGCGCCACGTGCACACCGACGCCGGGCAGACGGCGCTCGCGTCGTTCACGGTCGACGACCCGGACCGGGAGTGGACGATCGACGAGATCGCCGCCCACCTCGCGGTCGGCGGGCGCGGACCGGTCGCCGTGGGCTCGCCGACCGAGGTCGCCGACGAGATGGAGCGCTGGATCGACGAGACCGGCGCCGACGGCTTCAACCTCGCCTACGCGGTCTCCCCGGGCACGTTCGAGCAGGTCGCCGAGCTCGTCGTGCCCGAGCTGCGCCGCCGCGGGCGGATGCCGGCCGAGCCGCCGCGCGGGACGCTGCGCGAGGTCCTCGGCGGCGCCGGCCCGCGCGTCGCCGCCGGTCACCCGGCAGCGGGCCGCGTCCCGGGGTCGTCGTTACCGACCTGCTGGCGTGGATCGCCGAGGGCGCGGCCGAGCGGGAGCGTGCGACGAGAGCCCGTTCGCGCAGGTGGCGGCTGTGGCGGAGGCACTGCGGCTACTTCTGAGCCAGCTTGGCCACCGTGAGCAGGACGACCGCGTCCTCGACGGCCTCGAGGCGGTGCCGGGCGTCGGGGACGACGAGCAGGTCGCCCCGGCGGCCGTCCCAGCTGGTCTTGTCCGACACCAGACGCACGCGCCCGTGCAGCACGACGAGCGTGGCCTCGCCGGGGTTCTCGTGCTCGCCGAGCTCCCGGCCGCCGGTCAGCGCGATCACCGTCTGCCGCATGACGTTCGCGTGCCCGCCGACCACCGTGTGGGCGGCGCGTCCCGCCGAGCTGCCGCGCGCGGCGGCCAGTTGCTGGCGGGCCATGGCGTCGAGGGAGAGCTTCAGCATGATCGTCCTCGTCCCTGCAGGGGTGGACGACCATGGTCGCCGCTCGGGCTCCGCCCGGACACCGCCGAACGTCCGGCGTCAGGACAGCTTGACGTCAGGCTCGCTTGACGGGACGGTGTCGTGATGAGCCCTGACCAGCTCGAACGCGAGCACACCCTGCGCACCGCGGTCGCGCGGTTCGACGAGCTCCGGACGCAGGACTCGCTGGCGTCCGACGACGACCTCGGCGGCGCGGCGGCCCTCACCGGCGAGGAGGCCCTGGAGATGCTGGCGCTCGGCGAGCTGATCGCCCGCAAGGCCGGCTACGGGCGCCAGCTCGGGGTGCGCAGCGCCCGGCGCGCCGGCGCGTCCTGGACCGACATCGGGCGCGCGCTGGGCTCGAGCAAGCAGGCCGCGTGGGAGACCCACAACCGCTGGCTCGACGAGCGGCGCCCGTGAGCGGAATGGGGTCGCGGACACCGGGGTTGTCCCCCAGGTGGCACGCGTCGTGACGGGACCGCTCGACGAGCCGGTCCGGACCTCTCTCCTCGGCCCGCACGCCCACCTCGCGCAGGGCCACGGGGACGCGCTGCGCTACGACCCCGACGTCGCCCCGTTCCTCGCCCAGCCCCGCAGCGCGGGCGAGTGGGACGACGTCGCGGCGCTGATCGGCGACGGTCAGGCGGTGGTCCCGGCGTTCTCGCACCTCGACCCGCTCGGTCTCGAGACCGGCATGGTCCTGCCCGGCGTGCAGATGGTCGGCGACGCCGTCGCGGTCCGCGCCGACGACGACCTCGAGCGCCTCGGCCCCGACGACGTCCCCGCGATGCGCGAGCTCGTCGCCCGCACCCGTCCCGGCCCGTTCGGCCCGCGCACGATCGAGATGGGCACCTACCTCGGCGTGGTCGCCGAGGGCCGGCTCGTGGCGATGGCCGGTGAGCGGCTCCACCCGCCGGGGTACACGGAGATCAGCGCGGTGTGCACCGACGCGGCGTACCGGGGCCGGGGGCTCGCCACGCGGCTGGTCCTCGCCGTCGCCGCCGGCGTCCGGGCGCGCGGCGAGGTGCCGTTCCTGCACGCCGCCGCCGACAACACGTCCGCGATCCGGCTCTACGAGCAGCTCGGCTTCCGGCTGCGCGCCCGACCCGCCTTCGTGGCCCTGACGGTCCCGAGCGCCGCCCACGCCCGGGCCTCGGCCTGACGACAGGAGGACCATGACCCTGCACCTCGCGGTCGCCCTCGACGGCACCGGCTGGCACCCCGCCTCGTGGCGCGAGCCCGGCGCCCGGGCCGACGAGCTGTTCACGGCGGGCTTCTGGGTCGACCAGGTCCGCGAGGCCGAGGCCGGCCTGCTCGACCTCGTCACCCTCGAGGACTCCTTCGCCATCGACACCGACCGCGTCGACCACGTCCAGGGGCGCCTCGACGCGCAGCTCGTGGCCCTGCGGGTCGGGCCCGTGACGAGCCGCATCGGCCTGGTGCCGACGGTGATCGCCACCCACACCGAGCCGTTCCACGTCTCCACCGAGATCGCCACGTTGGACTACGTGACCACCGGGCGGGCCGGCGTGCGCGTCAAGGTGTCGTCGCGCGCCGACGAGTACGCGCTGTTCGGGCGCCGGGAGGCCGACGCGGAGAGCCGCGAGAGCCTGTTCGACGAGGCCGCCGACCACATCGAGGTCCAGCGCCGGCTGTGGGACTCGTGGGAGGACGACGCCGAGATCCGCGACGCCGCCACCGGGCGCTTCGTCGACCGCGAGAAGCTCCACTACATCGACTTCGAGGGCGCCCACTTCTCGGTGCGCGGCCCGTCGATCACCCCGCGCCCCCCGCAGGGCCAGCCGCTGGTGACCGCGCTCGCGCACGTCGACGTCGCCTACCGTCTCGCGGCCCGGGGCGCCGACCTGGTGTTCGTCACCCCCGGCGGCGTCGGGCGCGACGGCCCGACCGGGGACGCGGAGGCGATCCTGGCGCAGGTCCGCGCCGAGGAGGCGGCCGTCGGACGTGCCGGCGACCCCCTGCACGTCCTCGGCGACCTGCTCGTCGTGCTCGACGACGGCGCCGACGCGGCCCGCGAGCGCCTGCGCCGGCTCGACGAGACCGACGGCGCGGGCGGTGGTCCAGGGCTGCGCAGCGACGCCCGCATCCTGACCGGCACCGCCACCGACGTCGCCGACGTGCTCGAGTCGTGGCACGGCGCCGGGCTCGCCGGCGCGCGGCTGCGCCCCGCCGTCACCGCGCACGACCTCCCCCGCATCACCCGCGAGCTCGTGCCCGAGCTGCAGCGGCGGGGCCTGTTCCGCACCGCCTACGAGGCCGACACCCTGCGCGGGCACTTCGGCCTCGCGCGCCCCGCCGACCGCTACGCCCGAGTCTGAGGAGCGACCGTGCCGAAGCAGATCCACCTCGCCGCCCACTTCCCCGGGGTCAACAACACCACGGTCTGGAGCGACCCGGCGTCGGGCAGCCACATCGAGTTCGCGTCGTTCCGGCACTTCGCGCAGACCGCGGAGCGCGCCAAGTTCGACTTCCTCTTCCTCGCCGAGGGCCTGCGCCTGCGCGAGCAGGGCGGGCAGATCTACGACCTCGACGTCATGGGCCGCCCCGACAACGTCGCGATCCTGCAGGCGCTGGCCGCCGTCACCGAGCGGATCGGCCTGGCCGGCACGGTCAACTCCACGTTCAACGAGCCGCTCGACGTCGCCCGCAAGCTCGCGACGCTCGACCACCTCTCCGCCGGGCGGGCGGCCTGGAACGTGGTCACGAGCTGGGACGAGTTCACCGGCGAGAACTTCCGCCGCGGCGGCTACCTGCCCAAGGACAAGCGCTACCTGCGCGCCCAGGAGATGCTCGCCACCGCCCAGGCGCTGTGGGACTCGTGGGACGCCGACGAGGTCGTCGCCGACGCCGCGGCGGGCCGGTTCGTGCGCCACGGGGACGCCGGGCGGTTCGACATCCGCTCCGACCAGTTCGCCATCTCCGGGCGCTTCCCGGTGCCGCGCAGCCCGCAGGGCCGTCCGGTGATCATCCAGGCCGGCGACTCGGAGGAGGGCCGCGAGTTCGCCGCCTCGAGCGCCGACGCGATCTTCACCCGGCACGCCGAGCTGGAGGCCGGGCAGCAGTTCTACGCCGACGTGAAGGCCCGGCTGGCGAAGTTCGGCCGGCGCCACGAGGACCTCAAGATCCTGCCGGCGGCGACGTTCGTGCTCGGGGACACCGAGTCCGAGGCCGCGGAGAACGCGCGGCAGGTGCAGTACCAGCAGGTCGGGCCGGCGACGGCGATCGCGTTCGCCGAGCAGGTGTGGAACCGCGACCTCTCCGACGTCGACCCCGACGGCCCGGTGCCCTCGTTCGACCCGAAGACCTCCGACGACGTCGACTCCGGCGCGCACATCTCCAAGGGCCGCGCCAGCGTGCGGATGTTCGGGGACCCCGTGGCGGTGGCGAACGAGTGGCGCGAGCTCGGCGAGCGCGAGGGTCTGTCGCTGCGCGAGGTCGTCATCCGCAAGAACGGGCGGCACACGTTCGTCGGGACCCCGCAGCGCGTCGCGGACACGATCGACGAGTTCGTGCAGACCGACGCCTCCGACGGCTTCGTGCTGGTCCCGCACGTCACGCCGGGCGGGCTGGACGTGTTCGCCGACCAGGTGGTGCCGCTGCTGCAGGAGAAGGGCTCGTTCCGCACCGAGTACGAGGGCACGACGCTGCGCGAGCACCTCGGCCTCCAGCCCTCCCCCACCACCGTCGCCGCGGTGAGCGTCGAGGCGTGATCCGCCCGGACAAGGAGCACCCCGAGACCCTCGGCGTCGCGACGCAGGCGGTGCACGCCGGCAACGCCGTCGACGCCGGCAGCGGGGCGATCCGCACGCCGCTGGTGATGGCGAACTCCTACGCGCTGCCCGAGGACCCCTCAGAACTGTCGTGGTCGGGGTTCGACGTGCCGCTCTACACCCGCAACACCGGCGCCAACCAGCGCGCGCTGCAGGAGAAGCTCGCCCACCTCGAGCAGGGCGAGGACGCCGTCGTGCTCGCCACCGGGGTGGCGGCGCTGCACGCGGTGTTCTTCACGTTCCTGCGCACCGGCGACCACGCGGTGATCTCCGACGTCACCTACGAGGCGACGTACCGGCTGTTCGCGGAGATCCTGCCCGCGCGCTACGGCGTCGAGGCCACGTTCGTCGACACGAGCGACCCCGAGGCCGTGCGCGCGGCGATGCGGCCGACGACGCGCCTGGTGCACACCGAGGTGATCGCCAACCCGACGACGCGGGTGTGCGACGTCGCCGCGATCGCGGAGATCGCCCACGCCGGCGGGGCGCTGCTGTCGGTCGACTCCACGTTCACCCCGCCCCCGCTCTACCGCCCGCTGGCCGACGGCGCCGACCTCGTCGTGCACTCGCTGACCAAGGTCATCAACGGGCACGGCGACGCGATGGGCGGGGTCGTGGTGGGCGCGCGCGAGCACGTCGACGCGATCCGGTCCGAGGCGATGGTCGACGTCGGCGGCGTGATCTCGCCGTTCAACGCGTGGCTCATCGCGCGCGGGGCGATCACCCTGCCGCTGCGGCTGCGCCAGCACCTCGCGTCGGCGCAGCGGGTCGCGGAGCTCCTCGCCGCCCAGCCGGGCGTCGCCTACGTCGCCCACCCCGGGCTGCCCGGGCACCCGCAGCACGGGCTCGCGGGCCGGCTGTTCGGCGGGCGCGGGCACGGCTGGATGATTGCGTTCGCCCTCGACGGCGACGCCGACCTTCAGAACCGCTTCGTCGCCGACCTGCGCGTCGTCACCTCCGCGGTCTCGCTCGGGCACGACGAGAGCCTCATCGTCCACGTGGGCACCTCGGGCGCGCGGGCGGCGTACTGGCCCGAGGAGTTCCGCCGCTACGGGCACCTGCGGTTCTCGATCGGGCTCGAGGACGCCGACGACCTGATCGCCGACCTCGGCGCCGCGCTCGCCACGGTCCGTGCGTGATCGTGCCCGCTCCGCACTGGTTAGGTTGTGCGCCATCGGGTAGGAAGGTGGTCGTGAGCTTTGGCGGCGGACTGGTGCGACGTCTCCACGTCGACCTCTGCCGGCTCGCGACGTGCGGCTGTCGTCGCTCCTGATCTGCTCGCGTCTGTCCTCCTCCCACGCCTGGCCGCCACGCGCGTCCGGGTGCTCCCCCACGCCCCCCGAGAGGTCTCCCATGGCTGTTCGTCCCAAGGAAACCGTCGTCCCGTTCGCCGTGCACGGCGAGGGCACCGGCGTCGCGCAGGAGCTGACCGCCGGCGGTCACGTCTTCACCACCGACGCCTACCCCTCCTTCGGCGGCGCCGACGCGGCCCCCAGCCCGCTCTTCTACGCCCTCGGCTCGCTGACCTCGTGCAACCAGGTCACCGCCGCCCTCGTCGCCAAGGACCTGGGCATCCAGCTCGGCAGGTGGACCTTCGACATCCAGGGCGACCTCGACACCGCGGTGCTCGTCGGCGGCGCCGAGGGCAACGCGAACTTCGAGCGCGTCGAGGTCCGCGCGACCGTCGAGACCGACGCCAGCGACGAGCAGTTCGCCACGCTGATCGCCGAGACCGCGCGCCGCTGCCCGGTGACGCAGCTCTTCCAGCGCTCGGGCGTCGAGTTCGTCAACGACTGGAGCCGCGCGGAGCTGCCCGCGGCGGTGTGACTCGGTGGAACGAACGCCGCTGATCCCCGTGGCGTCCGCCAGTACGCACCGGCCGTGTCGCGGTGCCAGCACCGCGTGAGCGATCTCGGCGGATGTCACAGTGACGCCCATGGACGAACTGGTGCACCTCGAGGTCACGGGCGGCACGGCGACGATCACGCTGGAATCGCCGCGCAACCGCAACGCGCTCTCCGCGCAGCTGCGCCGCGAGCTCGCCGCCCAGATCGACGCCGCGCTCGCCGACGACACCGTGCGCGTCGTGGTGCTGACCCACACCGGCCCCGTGTTCTGCTCCGGAATGGACCTGCGCGAGTCGCGCGGCGCGGGCGCGGGCGACCAGGGCGTCCACGAGTTCCCGGGGATCCTCGCGACGCTCTGGTACGCCGACAAGCCGGTGATCGCCCGCCTCGCCGGCCCGGCGCGGGCGGGCGGGGTCGGGCTCGTCTCCGCCTGCGACATCGCGGTCGCCGCGCGGGAGGCCACGTTCGCGTTCACCGAGGTGCGCATCGGGGTCGTGCCCGCCGTGATCTCCTCGACCGTGCTCCCCCGCCTGCTGCCGCGGGCCGCGCACGAGCTCATGCTCACCGGCGAGACGTTCGACGCCGACCGCGCGGCGGCGGTCGGGCTGGTCAACGTGGCGGTGGACGCCGACGGCCTCGACGCCGAGGTCGCGCGCTACGTCGACATGCTCGCGCGCGGCGGCCCACACGCCCTCGCCGCCACCAAGGCCCTGCTGCGCCGCGACCGCAGCGAGCACCTGCAGCAGGACCTCGAGGCGATGCTCGAGCTGTCGGCGGAGTTCTTCGCCTCCGACGAGGGCCAGGAGGGCATGACGGCGTTCGCGGAGAAGCGCTCGCCGTCGTGGGTGCCGGACGCCTGATAGGGGTGCCCTACCGCGGGTCCGACCCACATCCCACTCCGAGGCGGTGGCGTCGTCACCGCCCGTCGCTCAGACGAGGTTGACGACGATCACCAGGAGGAGCAGCACGATCAGGGTCGCGGTGACCCACAGGCGGGCGGTACGCCGGTCCACCGCTCAGGCCTCGGTGGTCGTGCCGGCCCGCCGCTGCGCGCGGCGCTCGGCGGCCTCGAGGCGGTCGGCCACCGACCGCTCGACGACGGTGTCGATGACGGCCGCCGCGCCCCAGCACAGCGGCCCGACGACGGCCACGACGAGGACGACCTGCACGGTGAAGTCGAGCTGGGTGAGCCACAGCTCGACGCCGTCCCACCAGGTCGCGACCGCACGCAGCACACCGGTGACGGTACGCGGGCGCCGCGCACGGGGGTCAGCGGGACAGGAAGTCCTCGAGGATCGGCGCGACGATCCCGGCGCGCGCGACGACCTGCGAGTGCTTGGTGCGCGGGAGGACGGCCAGGGCGGCGTCGGGGATCGCGTCGGCCATCGCCACGGCGTGGTCCACCCGCACGAAATCGTGGTCGCCGATCATCACCAGGGTCGGTGCCGTCACGCGCGCGAGGTCGGCGGGCGACCAGTTCTCCTCCGCCGTGACGATCGGGTCCAGCTTCGCGACCACCGTCTCGAAGCTGCTCAGGCCGTACCGCTCGTACTCCGCGACCATGGCCCCGAACTCGGCCTCGGTGGGCATGCGGGTCGACGTCGCGTAGGTGGTGGGGTCGTGGATCTCGGCGTGGTAGCCGTCCTCGCGGGTGTGGACGGCCGCGAGCACGAGGCGGTCGACGCGGTCGGCGTGCCGCACCGCGGTCTCGAGGGCGACGAGCCCGCCCCAGCTGAACCCGAGCACGTCGGCGCGCTCCAGCCCGAGGTGGTCGAGCACGCCGACGACGTCGTCGGCCTGGTTGGCCAGCGTGATCCCGCGGTCGACGTCGGCGGTGCGGCCGTGGCCCTGCAGCTCGATCGGGATCAGCCGGCGGCCGGGGGCCAGCAGCGGCATCAGTGCCCCGAAGCTGAGGTCCAGCGTCAGCGCCCCACCGTGCAGGAGCACGAGCGGGTCGCCCGTGCCGTGGTCCTCGTAGTAGACGTCGATGCCGGGCAGCG
>CADCTH010000094.1 GCA_902805495.1 uncultured Actinomycetospora sp. | reverse complement strand
GCGGCGAGCCCGACGGCCACGACGCGGTGCCCGGCCGCGACGCGCGCCACCGCCTCGCGCAGGGCGCCCGCGACCTCCTCGGGCTCGCGGTCGTGCCGGGCGCCGACGATGCCGGTGACCTCGCCGTCGAGCCCGGCGAGCCCCACCCGCCAGTCCTCGTGGCGCACGTCGACCGCGATCACCCGCGGGCCGTCGGGGCAGGGACCCAGGCACGTGGTGGGACGCCCGCGCCCCTGGACGGGCGCGCGGCGCTCGGTGATCCAGCCGGCGTCGCGCAGGCGCGTGACCGTCTCGGTGACCGACGCGCTCGACAGCCCGAGACGGCGCCCGAGCTCGACCCGCGTCAGCCCGGGCGTGCGCCGGACCTCGCCGAGCGCCTCCGCCTTCGTGCGCCAGCGGTCGACGCGGGCGCGACCGGGCTCACGCCCCGTCCCCGTTGACGCCGTCATGGGCCTGATTATGCTCGGAGACCGAGGATATTGTCGAGACGCAGGAGAGGACCTACCGTGACGCTGCACCCCGCGGTGCTCGATCGTCCGGCAGACGGGACCGCCGGCGCCTTCACGGGCGTGCTGCTGGACATGGACGGCACGCTGGTCGACTCCGACGCCGCCGTCGAGCGCTCCTGGCGTTCCTGGGCCGGCCGCTGGGGCGCCGACCCGGACGCGGTGCTCGCCGTCATGACCGGACACCCCGCCGAGGCCACGGTCCGCCGGGCCCGCCCCGACCTCGACGACGCCATGGTCGCCGCCGCGACCCGCGACCACCTCGAGCACGAGTACGCCGACCTCGCCGACGTCGTCGCCGCGCCCGGTGCGCGCGAGCTCGTCGAGCACCTCGAGGCCACGTTCACGCCCTGGGCGGTCGTGACCAGCGCCGACACCCGGCTCGCCCGCGCCCGGCTCGACGCCGCGGGTCTGGAGTTCCCGGTGCTCGTGCCCCGCGACATGGTGGCCGCGGGCAAGCCGGACCCCGAGGGCTACCTCACCGCCGCGGACCTCCTGGGCGTGCGCCCGGTCGACTGCCTCGTCGTCGAGGACTCGGCGGTCGGCGTCGCCGCCGGCCGAGCCGCGGGCGCCACCGTCGCCGGCCTGCGCGGTGTCGACGCCGACGTCGCCGTCGGCTCCCTGCACGACGTCGTGGGCCTGATGGCCCAGGAGGTGACCGCGTGACCCCGTCGACCTCGACCGCGCCCGCGCCGGGAGCGACCAACACCGCCCCGGCCCGCGCGTCCCGCGTGCCCGTCGGTGTCAGCCTCGCCGCGCTCGCCCTCGGCGGGCTGGCCATCGGCACCACCGAGTTCGCGAGCATGGGCGTGCTGCCCGGCTTCGCCACCGACCTCGGCGTCTCTGTGCCCACCGCCGGCATCGCCATCAGCGCCTACGCGCTCGGCGTGGTCGTGGGCGCCCCGCTGATCACGCTCATCGGGGCGCGCTGGCCGCGCAAGCAGATGGTGGTCGTGCTGGCGGTCGCCCTCGTCGTCTTCAACGCCCTGTCCGCCGTGGCGCCGTCGTTCCTGCCGTTCGTCGGCCTGCGCTTCCTCTCCGGCCTGCCGCACGGGGCCTACTTCGGCGCGGCCGCGGTCCTCGGGTCCGCCCTCGTGCCCCCGGCGAGGCGCGCCCGGGCCCTCGCGACCGTGATGCTCGGGCTGACGATCGCCAACATCGTCGGTGTCCCCGCGGCCACCTGGCTGGGCGAGACGTTCGGCTGGCGCAGCGCGTACTGGGCCGTGACGATCGTCGCGCTGGTCACGGTGCTCGCCGTCGTGACTCTGGTGCCGAACGTGCGCGAGGCCGGCGGCGGCAGCATCCGCGGCGAGCTGACCGCCCTGTACCGCCCGCAGGTGTGGCTGACCCTGGGCGTCATCGCCGCCGGCTTCGGCGGCCTGTTCGCGGTGTACAGCTACATCAACCCGATCCTGACCAACCAGGCCGGCGTCTCGGCCACGACCGTCCCGCTGATGCTCGGCGCCCTCGGCGTCGGCATGACGATCGGCAACGTCGCCGGCGGCCGGTTCGCCGAGCGCGCGCCGCTGCTGGCGGTCGCGCTGGCGCTGGTCGCCTACGCCGCCGTGCTCGTGGCGTTCGTGTTCGCCGCCCACGACGCGGTCGCCGCGACGGTCGGGCTCTTCGCGCTCGGGTTCGTGGGCCTGTCGGCCGGGCCGGCGTTGATGGGCCGGCTCATCGACTTCGCCGCCGAGGGCCCGTCGCTGGCCGCGGCGAGCTTCCACTCCGCCTTCAACGTGGCGAACGCGCTGGGTGCCGCGCTCGGTGGCGTGGTGCTCGCGTCGGGGCTGGGCTACGACGCCCCGGCCGTCGTCGGGGCCGCGCTGCCGCTGGTCGGGCTCGTGATCCTCGCGGTCTCGGTGGGGTTGGAGCGGCGGACCGCGCGCGCCTGATCCGGCGGTTACTGGCTCGTATCCCTCGCTCAGCGAGGGATACGAGCCAGTAACCACAGCAGCCCGTAGCGTCCCGGCGGTGGGTCCGTCCGGCGCGACGCGGGCGCCCGACCGCGCGCCGCCGGACGGCGCCGCGGACCAGGGCCGGCTGTTCGGGGCGTTCGCGACGGTGCTCGCGATCGCCCTGGTCCTCGACCAGCTGTGGTGGGGCGGCTTCGAGGTCGCCGCCCTGCGCGCGCTGGTCGTCGTGGCCGCCGCCGTCGTGCTGTGGCGGCCGCGCTCGGTCGGCGCCGTCCTGGCGACGCTCGTCGTCGAGGTCGTCGCGGTCGCGAGGGACATGCCCGTCGTCGGGACCCACCGCGTGCTGCTCCTCGTCGTGGCGGGGACGTCGCTGGCGTGGCTGGGGTGGACGACGCTGCGCGGGCGCCGCCTGCCCGACGCCGGCGCGGCGTTCGCCGGCCTCGCGCCGTTCCTGCGCGTCGCGCTGGTCCTGACCTACGCGTTCGCCGCCCTCGCCAAGCTCAACGGCGCGTTCGTCGACCCGGCCACCAGCTGCGCGACGCCGCTGACCCTCGGGCTGCTCGGGCCCGGGGCGCCCGTCGCCCTCGCACCGGCGGGCGCCCGGGCCGTCGTGGTGGCGCTCGCGGTCCTGCTCGCCGTCCCCGGCACGCGCGCCGCGGGCGTCGTCCTCGGCCTCGGCTTCCACGCCGTGCTCGCGGTGGCCGGCAACGTCCCGTTCGCCGGGGTCGCGCTCGCGCTGCTGGTCGCGTTCCTCCCCGTCGCCACCGGCGCCCGGCTCCGGGTCCCGCGGTGGTCGCGGGCCGCGGCGCCCCTGCTCGTCG
>CADCTH010000093.1 GCA_902805495.1 uncultured Actinomycetospora sp. | reverse complement strand
GTTCTCGCTGTAGTCCCAGTACGGCGAGCGATAACCCGTCGGTCGCAGACCGAGCACGTTCTTAAAGCTCTCGAACGCGAGGTCGACGAGCCGGCGCTCGGTGTCGCGCTCCAGGCCGGGCGGGACCTCGTGGTAGTAGCCGTGGTGGCCGAACTCGTGGCCCGCATCGAGCACGGCGCGGCACTGCTCGGGGAACGTGTCCACCGAGTGCCCGGGCGTGAACCAGGTCGTCGTGACCTCGTAGCGACGGTAGAGCTCGAGCAGGCGTGGAACGCCGACCTCGGCGCCGAACTGGCCTCGCGACATGGCCGAGGGCGACGGCCGGTTGAACGCGCCCAGCCACAGGGCCTGAGCGTCGAAGTCGGTGCCCAGATTGACGGCGATCTTCTTGCCGGGCGGTAGCTGCAGGTGTCCCATGGGATCTCCTCAGTCAGGACGGTCACGATCCTTCAGGCGTGAGCTCGATGACGGCCTCGGCCTCGGCCTCGATCCGCGATCGGCTGTAGAGCAGCGGGAAGGCCTCACCCCGGCTCCAGAGGTCGAAGAGGTCGGTGACGTGCGGGCCGCCGAGGCGACCGGACTGGCCGGGTGCGTTCATGGCCAGCGACGAGTCCCACTCGCCGACGTCCACGACGAGGCGGAAGGTGGAGCCGGCGCTCTGCACGAAGTTCGGGCCGTAGGCGGTGTTGCCGACGGTGTCGCCGCTGCCCCCGCGCGGTGCCGGGCCGGCCGAGAGCTGGTCGGCGGGCACCCCGGAGAGCAGGTGGCGCAGCGGGTGGTGGGCGTGGGCGACGTGCAGCGCCCCCCAGGCCCAGGCGGAGCGGTCGGCCCCGAGCAGCTCCTCCACCTCCGCGACGGCCGCCGGCAGCGTTGTGGCGACGACGTCGGCCAGGTCGGCGTCGGGCATCCCCTCGACCTGCTCGAGGTCGATGCGGGCGTCAGCGAGCAGGTCCTCGGCGGGGCTGATGCGAGCCGCCACGTCGCCCGCGTCGCCGGACCCGACGACGGAATCCAGCGCGCGACGCAGCAGCGCAGGGCGCAGGTGACGCCGGAACCAGACCTCGAACAGGGCGGCGGCCGCGGAGTCGGGGGCAAGCACCGCGTCCCAGTCGGTGAGCAGGTCCAGTCCGTCGACGTCGGTCGGGACGGACACCTTGGCGATCCGCGCCAGGATGCGCCGCGCCGGGATCGACAGGAAGTCGCTCTGCAGCGCCACCAGGCTCTCCGGTGTCGCGTCCGTGGTCGCGGCGAGCACCTCGTCGAGCCGGTGGCGTCGGTAGGGCGCGTACCAGTCGTAGGTGATGTGGCGGTCGGCCGGATAGCCCTCGGGCAGGTTGCACTCGTTGGCCGTGGCGAGGAAGCCCTGCTCGGGGTCGACGGTTCCGGGCAGCTGGTCGGCGTCGTAGAACCCGGCCCACTCGTAGCGCCCGTCGCCGGGCACCGGCAGCGTCCCGTCCCAGTTCGGACGGATCGGCGTGAGGCCGCCGGTCTGCCAGGCGATCGTTCCCGAGGGGTCGGCGTAGACCTGGTTCTCCGGCGGCGCGCCCCAGCGGTTCATGGCGGCGGCGAACTCGTCCCAGTTCTCCGCGCGCATGTAATCCATGCTCCCGAGGTAGGGCGCCATCCCCGGCTCGAGCCAGGCGGCCCGAACCGCGTACGCGAGGTGCCGTCCGGCGTCGTGGTGGATCACCGGGCCGTGGCGGGTGAACACCAGCTCTGCGGTCTCCGGGTCGCCGTCGCGCACCGCGATCGTCTCCTCGAGACGCCGCATCGCTTCCCATCCGTCGCCGTAGCGGTAGCGGTGCGCGTCGTCCGGGTCGGTCTCGTAGACGTAGAGGTCCTCCTGGTCGATCGCGAAGATCGTCAAGCCGAAGGCGATGCGCCCGTTGTGGCCGATGGAGATGCCGGGCAGGGCAGGCTCGCCGCCGCCGATGACGTCGAAGCCGGGTGCGGACAGGTGGGCGATGTAGCGCAGGCCGGGAAGGGCGGCCGCGGCGCGGTGCGGGTCGTTGGCCAACAATGGGCGCCCCGAGCGGGTGCGCGAGCCGGCGAGCACCCAGTTGTTGCTGCCCTCGGGCAGGACATCGCCCTGCGCGTCGATCGGCGACGGCGGGCCGAACACCGGCGCCGAGGTGGCGAGGTCGTAGACCTTCAGGACGTCGTCGGGAATGGCGTCGAGGTCGAGGCCCTCGGGCACCTCGAGCGGCCGCCACGGCTCGCGACGCCGTCGCAGCTCCTCCACGTCGGCTGGCAGGTCGCGCAGGGTGCGAGCCCGGACGACCTCGTCGCGCACGTTGTAGAACAGGCCGTGGCTCCGGATGCGCGCGACGTCCTCAGGGTCCCAGAACGCCGGCTCGTAGCCGAGGGCCCGGAACTCCTCGGGCAGCAGGTCGGGTTCCTCGCGGGTCAGCGCGACGTAGGCGTTGACCCCCTCGACGAAGGCCGTCGACGCCCGCTTGGTGTCCGAGCCGTAAGCGAGCCACTCGCCGCGCATGTCGCCCCGGTAGAGGAAGAGGCGCGCAGCGCGGTCGCGCTCGACGTGCTCGGCGCCGAACACTTCCGCGAGCCGGCCGAGTCCCCGGCGACGCCAGAAGTCGATCTGCCAGAGCCGGTCGCGGGCGGCGTTGAAGCCCTGGACCCGGAACGCGTCGTAGGTGCTCGCCGCGTACATGTGGGGCACGCCCCACCGGTCCACGATGATCTCCGCCGGACCCGTCAGCCCCGGTAGCACGTACGACGCGCGGCTCGGCCGCGCCTGTTCGTCCGCCACGGCCTGCTCCCTCCGTCGAACCTGCCGACGCCGGAAGTGAAGCAGCGGGAGACATCGCCAGGTGGCCATGACTGCACGGCCGCACGGGTGGCCGACGACTAGCCGTTCGGCCAGGGCGCATACGTCTCGAGACGCACGGCGCCGGCGTCCCGGCAGTTGAGGAGGCCGAAGCGCACGCGGGTCTTGGCGGGCC
>CADCTH010000092.1 GCA_902805495.1 uncultured Actinomycetospora sp. | reverse complement strand
GGCGAGCGTGTCCTTGGGGGTGCAGAGCTCGCCGCAGATCGTCACCTCCTCGTCGACGACCTCCGGGCGCGGCCGGCCCTCGGGCCACGCCTCGACGGGCACGACGTGGAACGGGTGGCTGTGCTGCCACGACGCGGGCAGCCGGAAGTGGTGCGTGCCGCCGCGCAGCAGGGCGTAGGCGTGGCCGTGGGTGCGCTTCACGTCGAGCACCTCGGCGGCGTAGACACCGCAACGGGCGACGAGGAAGCGCCCGCACTCGAAGTCGATCTCGCGCCAGTGCGCCGGGAAGGTCTCGAGCAGCTCGGCGAGGCCGGCGCAGAACGCCTGCCAGTCGAAGGGCGCGTCGAGCGCGGCGTAGTCGACGCCGATGCCGCCGCCGACGTTGACCACCTCGGCGCGCAGGCCGAAGCGCTCCTCCCAGTCCAGGACGACGTCCCGGTAGTGCCCGAGCATCGCGAGGTGGGTGGCGGGGGAGAGGTTGTTCGACAGGGAGTGCAGGTGGAAGCCGGCGAGGCGCAGGCCGGGCAGGGTCGTCGCGGCGTCGACGGCGGCGGGCAGGTCGGACTCGTCGATCCCGAACTGCGTGGGGCGCCCGGCCATCGCCAGCGTCGCCGCGGGGAACGGGCCGGCGAGGTTGACGCGCAGGAGGACCTCGGCGGTCGTCCGCGCGCGTCGTGCCTGGTCGGCGAGGCGGTGCAGGCCCAGCACGCTCTCGACGTGGAAGCGGGTGACGCCGGCGGCGAGACCGGCGGCGAGCTCGTCGTCGGTCGGCACCGGCCCGCCCATGAGCACCGCGGCGTCCGGGGCGGCGTCGCCCACGGCCGCGAGCTCCCCGCCGGACGCGACCTCGAACCCGGCGACGACCCCGTCGAGCGCGGCGATCACGCGCTCGTCGGAGTTGGCCTTCACCGCGTAGAACATGCGGCACCGGTCGGGCAGGGCGGCGACGACCTCGGTCGCGTGGCGCCGCAGCTGGGCGAGGTCGTAGGAGAACAGGCACACCGGCTCGCGGGCGTCGACGGCGGCGGCGATGACCTGGCCATGTGAGCGGTATCCGCGGAGCCCCTCCACGCCCGGCAGTGTGCGCTACGCGCACGTGAGCACTTCTCGGTGCTCCGGCACCAACAGGTGCTCACGTGCGCGGAGCGCACCTCACATGGACAGCGGGTTCGGGAGCGCGTGGACCCGGAGCTCGGTGTCGGGCCAGAGGCGGCGGGTGGTGAGCTTCTCGACCTCGATCCGCGGGGCGAACACGTCGAACGTCCCCAGCCGCGCGGCGAACGCCGGGACGCGCTCGGCGTGGGCGCGGATCGCCCGGGCGACCACCGCCCAGAACTCCTCCTCGGCGAACCCGTACTCGTTCGCCAGCAGCCAGGCGATCTCGGCGAGGTTGACGAAGCACAGGCAGTCGAGCAGGAAGCCGGTGACCAGCGCCGGGTCGTCGGTCTCCAGGAACGAGTTGGCGTTGGGGTGATCGGCCGGCGGCGCCTCCAGCGTCGGCGCGGGCGCGGCCAGCAGCTCCCGCGAGAACCGCACCCCGTCGTGGAAGTCCTTGAGCGCGACGCGCGTCGGCAGCCCGCCGGCGTGCACGAGCAGCATGTTCTGGGCGTGCGACTCCAGCGCCACGCCGTGCACGACCAGCAGGTGCACCAGGGGCAGGACGCTCGCGACGACCAGCCGCTCGACCCACCCCCGCGCCCCCTGCGCCCGGACCCACGGGTCGATCAGCGGCACCCCGTCGCCCGACCGCGACACCAGCCCCGGGAACGGCACGGCCCGCTCACCCGGGTGCAGGTGTACGTGCAGGCTCTCGCGCCAGATCGCGCCCAGCCCGGGCTCGACGGTCACGCCGAGGACCTCGCGCAGCACGATCACCCGGGCCTTGTCGACGAGCACCGGGTCGCTCGCCACGATCCCCGCCAGCCAGTCCGAGATCGGCGCCGCGTTGCGCACGGTGTGCGGCGCCAAGCCCCGCGACGTGGAGGTGTTGGTGATCGCCAGCGGCAGCTTCACCGACGGCCGGCGCGGCGCGTCCATGCGGGCCAGCGTGCGGATCGAGGCCTGCGGCCGGTACTCGCCCGGGTCGGGTCCGCTCACCCGCAGCGCCCCGGACGCCAGCGCGTCGGCGTGGGCCGCGGCGACGTGGTGCTCCCACTGCCAGGGGTGCACGGGGATCCCGACGCGGCCCGGCGGCGCGTTCCACACCACGGCCGGGTCGAGCCCCGCCGCCGCCGACACCGACACCAGCCCCGGCTCGGCGTCGAGCAGGAGCGGCCGCACGAGGGGCGCGAACTCCGGGGTGTAGGCGAGCAGGTCGCCGACCCCGAACCCGGTCCGCGACTTGTACGCCGGGTGGTACCGATGCCCGTCCGCGGTGAGCGCCTCGAGCACGTCGTGCCCGGCCCCGGGGTCGAGCGGGACCCGCGGGCGCCGCGCGAGGGCGAGCGCATCGCCCAGCACGGTGGCGGCCAGCTCGGTCCCCAGCCGGGTCCGGCAGGCGGGGTCGGCGTGGATCGGCGCCTCGGCGAGGAACTCGGCGGGGGTGACCGGACGGCCGTTGCGGGAGATCGACGTCAGCCGCACCCGCCCGAACGACGGAGTCCGGGCGAAGTGCAGCGCGAACGGCCCGCAGGTCGTCCCGGGCCCACCGTCGCCAGACACCTCCACGGCGTCCTCGAGCACCAGCGACTCGACCAGTTGGGCCAGCACCCGCTCGCGCACCGGGCCGGCCGTCGCGAGCGCCACGACGATCTCGGCCGGCGAGGCGGTCACGCGACGGCCCGGAGCGGGTTCGGCAGGTACGTGACGCCCGCCGGCATGCTCGTCCCGCGCGAGGGCCCGCGCTCGAGCAGCGGCCCGAGCACCGCGCGGTGGGGCCACTGCTCGGCCTCGAGCAGCACGGCGTGCAGGGCGTGGCGCACGACGGGGCTGCGGGTGGCGTCGACGGCACGTTCCACGGCGTGGCGGATGACCGACCACCACCGCGGCTCCGGGGTGCCGGTGTGCCGGACCAGCGCGTCGACCACGCCGTGCAGCCCCACCTGCAGCCCGAGCGTCGCGAAGAAGCCGATGAGCGGGACGGGGGTGTCCAGCACCAGCGACTGCGACCCGCCGGGAGTGAGGCGGTAGCCGGGGTCGGGCACCGAGAGCCAGCGTGGGTGGACGCGCACCGCGTCGTGATCGCGGAGCACGAGGCGCACGCCGTCGCCGTCGATGTCCACCAGCACGTTCTGCCCGTGCATCTCCGGCAGCACACCGTGGCGCAGGAACCCGATCCCGACCTCGACGACGGCCTCGGTCACCGCCGTGAACACCGCCTCGGGGTCGCCGAGCGCGCTGAGCGAGCCGTCCCAGGCGGGCGCGGCGAGGGCGGCCAGCGGCACGCGGTGGGTCCCGGTCCGCGGCGGCAGCCGGCGCAGCGCCGCCGCGAGGTGCCCCGGGCGGTCGTGGAACTCGTCGCTCCCGTCGGGGCGCGCGAAGCCGACCCACGACGACTCGTGGGCGACGGCGACCCGCGTGGCCAGGGCGGGGTCGGCGTCGAGCACCCGGCGCAGGACCCG
>CADCTH010000091.1 GCA_902805495.1 uncultured Actinomycetospora sp. | reverse complement strand
TGGGCCGGCTGCGCGCCGTCGCCGCCACCGCGCTGGAGGCCGGCCGGGGCGTGCTCGGCACCCTCGCCGAGCTCGACCGCTTCGCCGGCCGCGAGCGCGCCACCCGCGCGACCACCGTCTGCCTCGCCGTCCTCGACCGCCGCACCGGCGACCTCGTGCTCGCCGCCGCCGCCCACCCGCCGCCGCTGGTGGTCACCGCGCAGGGCACCGCCCGCTGGCTCGACCCGGCCGTGGGCGGGCCGCTGGGCACCGGGGCCGGCACGCCCGAGCTGACCCGCGACGCGCTGGGCCCCGGCGACGTGCTGGTGCTCTACACCGACGGCCTCGTCGAGCGCCCGGGCCGCACCCTCGACGAGGGGCTCGCGGCGCTGGCGCGCACCGCGGTCGCGGCCGGTCACGAGCACGTCGAGGACGACACCACGGTGCCGGCCGCGCAGGTCGACCGCGTCGCCGCGCTGACCGTCGAGCGGTTGGGGTGGACCGGCGGCGGTCACACCGACGACGTCACCCTCCTCGCGGTGCAGCGCACGGCCGCCCCGGTGCCGCCGCTCACCCTCGCCATCCCGCCCGACGTGCGGCGCCTCGGGCGCCTGCGCCGCGGGCTGGCGGCGTGGCTCGACGACGCGGGCGTGGGCGAGGACGACGCGATGGCGCTGGTGCACGCCGTCGGCGAGGCCGCCACCAACGCCGTCGAGCACGCCTACCCCGAGCCGCCCGGCGACGGCGTCGGCGTCCGCCTCGACGCGGAGCTCGACGCGGGCGGGCGCGTGCACGTGACCGTGGCCGACACCGGCCGCTGGCGCCCCGCCGCCGACGACGCGGGCGGGCGGGGGCGCGGGCTGATGATGATGCGCGGCATGGTCGAGCACGTCGACGTCGACACCGGGCCCGACGGCACCGTCGTGACCCTCGTGACGCCGGTGCACCGGGAGGCGGCCGTCGGCACCTACGGCGACGAGGCCGCGGTGACGTCGGTGCGCGGCGTCGTCGAGGAGCTCACCACCGAGCTGACCGAGCCCCACGTGCTCAGGCTCGTCGGGCCGGTCGACGCCGAGACCGTCGAGCGGTTCCGGCACCGCGTGCTCGAGGCCGGCCGCGGCGGCGCCCGGGAGCTCGGCCTCGACCTCGACCGGGTCACGGTGTTCTCCAGCTCCGCGGTCCAGGCCGTGCACGAGCTGCGCCACGAGCTGCCGGGGCTGCGGCTGCGGGCGGGGCACACGAGCGTCGCGCGCCGGGTCCTCGCATTGACCGGGCTCGACGACCTCCTCGACGAGGTGCCGGCCGGGCGGTGACCGCCACGCCCCGGCGCCACGTGGTGTTCCCCCGGGCATGGAGACGCTGACGTCGGTGGACCACCTGCCCTGGGACGCGCTGGCCGACCGGCTCGACCGCGACGGCTTCGCGACGACGGGCCCGCTGCTCACCCCGGACCAGTGCCGGCAGGTCATCGACCTCTTCGACGACGACACCGCGTTCCGCTCGACGGTGGACATGGCGCGGCTCTCGTTCGGCGCGGGCCGCTACCGGTACTTCGCCCACCCGCTGCCGGCGCTGGTCCGCGAGCTGCGCACCCGGCTCTACCCACCGCTGGCCGCGGTCGCGAACCGGTGGGCGGAGATCCTCGGTGAGGACACCTTCCCCTAGGACCACGCCGGGCTCGTCGCGGCCTGCGCCGCCGCCGGGCAGAGCCGGCCGACGCCGTTGCTGCTGCGCTACGGCCCGGCGGGCTACAACTGCCTGCACCAGGACGTCTACGGCGACCTGACCTTCCCGCTGCAGGTGCTGATCATGCTCAACACCCCGGACGTCGACTTCACCGGTGGCGAGAGCGTGTTCGTCGAGCAGCGTCCCCGCCAGCAGTCGCGCGCGATGGTCGCCCGCCCCGGGCTCGGCGAGGCCGTCGTCTTCCCGGTGCGCCACCGCCCGAAGCAGGGGGCGCGGGGCCACCACCGCGTCCAGATGCGCCACGGGGTGTCCGCCGTGCACACCGGGGAGCGCCACGTCCTGGGCGTGATCTTCCACGACGCCCGCTAGTCACCGAGGTCGAAGGACGCCTGCGAGCGCCAGCGGCCCCGCACACCGTCGACCACCAGCAGATCCAGGCGCCGGACCCGGGCGCGGATCGGCAGGACGCCGCCGAGCCGCGCGGCGGCGATGCGCAGGTCGTCGACCGACGACGAGCGGGCGAAGCCGACGGTCAGGTGCGGCACCGCCGGGCGGCGCCCGCCGTAGGGGTCGAGGTCCGGGAACTCCGCGCGCACCCGGTCGGTGAGCGCGCGGAACGGCGCCTCGGTCACCGGCGCGAGCCACAGGGCGTCGAGGTCGAACCACCGGGCCTGGTCGAAGACGCAGTCGAAGGCCCCGGCACCACCCAGCGCCGCTCCCACCCGGGCGATCACCGTCCCGTCGATCGCGGGCGGGGGCAGGAACGGCGCGAGCACGGTCACGTGCGCCGCCAGGCCCGCGGCGGCGCGCGGGTCGAGGCGCCAGCGGTGCCCGGCGAGCACCGGCTCGGCCTCGTCGATGAGGGCCACCAGCGCGCTGCGGGCTCCCGCGGCGCCGGCGGGCAGGCTCGGGGCGGTCACGCGGGTGCCGTCCCCGCAGCGACACCTCGACCCACCTCGTCCCGCGACACGAGAAAGATTGTGCACGACCTGGTCGTGCCCACGCCATCGACACGGACGGATCAGGCGTGCATGCCATCACGGCCGGGGCGCCGGAGCTCATCTCCCACGGACCGGTCGAGGACCGCCCGCTGTGAGGGACCCGGCCGCGTAGAGGTCGCGCAGCAGCGAGATCTCGGCCCCGTGGTGGATCAGCTCGCGGTGCACGTGCAGCACGATCCCGGCGACCGACCAGCCCGTGACCGCCGCGTCGGGCGGGCCCGCGGGGTCGGTGAGGCGGGAGGCGCCGAGCGCCCGCACGTCCGCGCTCCAGCGCGCCACGGCGTCGTCGAGCTGGGCCAGCGCGCCCGTGGCCGTCGGCGGCGAGGCGAACCCGAGGACGTCGAACGGCTCGCCCGCGAACGGCGGCATCGCGCGCATCCCCGTCACGACGCCGACGAGGTGCCGGATCCGCCAGCCGATCGTCGTGACCGGGGCCGGCTCCGGCGGCGGGACCGCGTAGTCGCCGACCAGGCGGTCGGGCCCCTCCCCCGCGGGCCGCCACCGCAGGCCCCAGGCGCCGGGCGCGGGCTCCGAGAAGTACTCGTCGTCGTTCAGCCCCTCCCAGCGCGGCCGCAGCTGGCGGGCCCAGTGCAGCTCCAGCTGCCCGAGCAGCTCCTCGGTCCAGTCGTCCACAGTGCGCACCGTGGGGCCCGACGCCATCGGGCGGCAACCGGATTCGGCGTCAGCGCGCGCTCGCCCCGGACGTGGCGGCGATGCGCCCGAGCCACTCCCCGAGCAGGAGCCGTTCGGCGTCGCTGAGGACGTCGGCGAGGACGTCGGGGTCGCCGACGGCCTCGGCCAGGGCGAGCGCGGCGGGCACGGGCCCGGGCCGCGCGGGCGGCGCAGCGTCGGTGGTGATCGCGGCGATCACCGCGTCGCGAGCCGTGGGCGAGAGCAGCGGGTCGCGGCGGTCGGGCGGGGCGTCGATGAGGGTCAGCACGGAGCCCCGGCCGGCGGCGTGC
>CADCTH010000090.1 GCA_902805495.1 uncultured Actinomycetospora sp. | reverse complement strand
TACAGCGTGGACTCGTCCAGGACGCACCGGAACACCAGCCCGTGGTCCTCGGCGAGCGCCTTCTGACGCTGCATCCGCACCTCGACCATCGTGTCGATCTGCGCCGGGGTATACGCCTGCCCCCACGCCGCCTGCAGCACCCCGCGCGCGTAGTCCCTCGTCTGCAGCAGGCCGTGGACGACGTGCGCCTCGTAGGCGTCGATCCGCGCGGCGTCCCACTCGTACTCGACGTAGAGCGCGGTGTCGGAGGGGAGGACGTCGGCGAAGGCCTGCCACCATTTCGGCGCCTGCCCGGTGCGCGCCCAGCTCTCGAGGCGCTCGCGCATGTCGGCGTCGGCGACGTCGTAGACCTCCAGCATGTCCCGCACGTCGCGCCAGCGCGGGACGCCCTTGCCGTTCTCCAGCCGACTGATCTTCGACGGCGAGCACTCGAGCCGGCGGGCGACGTCCTCGAGCTTGAGGCCCGCGCCCTCGCGCAGCCGCCGGAGCTCGCCGCCGAGACGGCGGCGGGTCACCACGGGGCCGGGTGACCAGGTCATGCGGACGCCTCCGGGGTCGGGCGCGGGCGCCGACTCCCCCCGGTCGGCATCGGTCCGTACACGGTAGACCGCGGACGGCCATGTCGTCACGCAATCGTTGCTTGCAATTGCACTGGTCACTTGTGCAGTGCAGTGACGCGCGGCACTCTCAGAGCACGGCCCGATCGGAGCCGCGCACGGCACGACCTGAGGGGGGAACGACCATGACGACGACGGAGAGCACGACGAGGAGCACGCGCCGGCGGCGCGGACGCGGACTCACCGGGGGTTTCCGATGACCGCCATGATGATCATCGTCGCGGTGGTCGCCTTCTGGGCCCTGTTCGTGGTGGGGGTGCTCGTGGGCATCTCGGTGCACCACGAGGCCACGCGGCGGCGCACGAGCCGCCTGCACCGCGCCGAGCTGCACCTCGACCGGGCCGAGGTCATCGCCTACCGCACGCCGGTGCGTGCGCGGGACGTCGCCTAGGAGACCGCTGAACAATGGGGGGTGTCGGAGCGGGCGGTCGGGGCCCGGGCTGGGATCCTGGTGGGGTGCAGGGTCGCTCTGATGATCAGCGTGAGTTGCTGGATGTGGAGTCGGTCGCCGGGCATCTGCTGAAGCCGGGCAGCGTGTTCGCGTTCCTGGCCGCCCACCGCACCCGACTGTTCCCGCCGGAGCTGTTCACCGACCTGTTCCCCACCCGCCGGGGCCGCCCGAGTGTGCCGCCGGAGGTGGTGGCCACCGTGCTGGTCCTGCAGGCCCTGCACGGGCTGTCGGATCGGGAAGCGGTGGAGGCGTTGACGTTCGATCTGCGGTGGAAGGCGGCGTGCGGGCTGGCGATCACTAATGCCGCGTTCGACTCGTCGACGTTGACCTACTGGCGCCGGCGGCTGGCCGCCTCGGCCCGCCCGAACCGCATCTTCGAGACCGTCGCCGAGGTGATCGCCCAGACCGGGGCGGTGGCCGGCAAGACCCGCCGGGCGCTGGATTCGACCATCCTGGATGACGCAGTCGCCCGCCAGGACACCGTGACCCAGCTGGTCGCCGCGATCCGCCGAGTCGCCCGCGATGTCGGTGGCGGCGCCGAGCTCGTGACGACCGCCGTCACGAGTGGGCATGACTACTCGCGGCCGGGCAAGCCCGACATCGCTTGGGACGACCCTCAGGCTCGCGACGCGCTGGTCTCGGCGCTGGTCAATGATGCGCTGGCGGTGCTCGCCGGCATCGAGGCCCGCCACCCCAAGGGGGCCGGGCTCGATGAGAAGGCCGCGCAGGCGGTGGCGTTGCTGGCGTTGGTGGCCGGGCAGGACGTCGAGCCGGCCGAGGGCTCGGATGGCACCGACGGTCGGTGGCGCATCGCCCGCCAGGTCGCCCCGGACCGAGTGATCTCCACCGTTGATCCCGACGCCCGCCACGCCCACAAGAGCCGGGAGCGCCGCCAGGACGGGTTCAAGGCCCACCTGGTGGTCGAGCCCGACACCGGGCTGATCACCAGCACCGGGCTGACCAAGGCCACCGGGCCGGACAACAGCGACGCCACCGTCGGCATCGCCCTGCTCGCCCGGGACTCAAGCCTGGACGCTGCCGCTGGCGAGCCGGTCGAGGTGCTGGCCGACTCGGCCTACGCCACCGGCGATGCGCTCGCCGCGCTCAACGTCGCCGGGCGCACCCCGGTGATCAAGCCCTGGCCGCTGCGCCCGGCCATTCCCGGTGGGATCACTCTCGACGACTTCGTCCACGACCCGGCCACGAACACGATGACCTGCCCGAACGGCATCTCCCGGCCTATCGGCGACACCGGAGCCGTCACCTTCGGCGCTGCCTGCTGGGGCTGCCCACTGCGCCAGCGGTGCACCACCGCCGACCGCGGTCGCAAACTCACCCTCGGACCGCACCACGCCTTGCAGCGCGCCCACCGGGCCCGCGCCCAGCTCCCCGAGCACCTCGAGACCTACCGCCGGCACCGGCCCATGGTCGAACGCTCCATCGCCTGGCTCACCCGCGGCAACCGGCGCGTCCCGCACCGCGGGGTGACCAAGAACAACGCCTGGCTGCACACCCGCGTCGCCGCGATCAACCTGAGGCGCCTGCTCACCCTCGGACTGCACCTCGACCACAGCCGCTGGGTCCTCGCCGCCACCTGAACCCCGCTGAAGCACCCTCGACCGGCAGCTCCCGGGGCTCGACAACACAACCCTTTGACACCACCATCGCCGCTGGGCGGGGCGACCTCTCGTCGCACCCACGGGTGCTGACCTCACCGCAGCTCGACTGCCGCGAGGCGCCCCGCCCCCAACCCCACTTCTTCAGCGGTCTCCTAGGTGCGCTGCGCGCTCGTGAGCAGGAATCGGTGCTGCAGCACCGATTTACGCTCACGTGCGCGGAGCGCACCTCAGGCCGAGCCCACC
>CADCTH010000089.1 GCA_902805495.1 uncultured Actinomycetospora sp. | reverse complement strand
TGCGCGCGTGGGCCGCCGGCGCCGGGCCGGGCGCGCAGCGACGGCTCTGCGGCGTGTGCTCGCCGCGGTCGTCGTCGCTGCGCTGACCCGTCGCCCGGACGTCCGTCTCAGACGTCGACCGACGCCGCCTCCGGGTCGGCGGAGGCGCCGCGCACCGGCAGCGTCGCGAAGAACGCCGGCGGCTCGCGCCACGGGTCGGCGAGCGTGCCCGCCTGCGCGTCGCGGATCGCCCGCCACACCCGGTCGGGCGTCAGCGGCATGTCGACGTGGCGCACGCCGAGCGGGGCGAGCGCGTCGACGACGGCGTTCTGCACCGCCGGCGTGGAACCGATCGTCCCGGCCTCGCCGATGCCCTTGGCGCCGAGCGGGTTGTACGGCGTCGGTGTCTCGGTGCTCGCGGCCTCACAGCTCGGCAGTTCTGCCGCGGTGGGCAGGATGTACGCCGCGAAGCTGCCCGACGTCGGGTTGCCGTCGGCGTCGTACCCGAAGCCCTCCCACAGCGCCTGGGAGATGCCCTGTGCGAGCCCGCCGTGCTGCTGCCCGGCGACCAGCACCGGGTTGAGCACGGTGCCGCAGTCGTCGACCGCGACGTGGCGCACGGGCGTCACCCGCCCGGTGTCGAGGTCGACCTCGACCACGGCGACGTGCGCGCCGAACGGGTACGTGGCGCCGGGCTGCGACTCGTCGCGCGCCTCCGACAGCGACACCCCCTGCGCGTGCGCCGCGGCGGCGACGTCGCGCCAGCTCAGCACGCGGTCCGGCACGCCGGCGACCCCGACACCACCGTCGACGGCGGTGATGTCGCCGGGGTCCGCCTCGAGCGCGGTGGCGACGACCTCGCGCGCCCGCGCCATCACCGTGTCCGCGGCGACGAGCACGCTCGAGCCGGCGAGCTGCAGCGAGCGCGAGCCACCGGTGCCACCTCCGCGCGGCACCGCCGCGGTGTCGGACTGCACGAAGCGCACCTGCTCCATCGGCACGCCGAGACGGTCGGCGACGATCATCGCGAACGACGTCGCGTGTCCCTGGCCGTGCCCCGAGGTGCCCACCGACACCGTCGCCCCGCCGTCGTCGTCGACGCGCACCGCGCCGTACTCCTGCGCGCCGCCGCCCGCGGTGACCTCGACGTAGACGGCGACCCCGATGCCCAGCGCGACCCGGTCGCCGCGCTCCCGGCGCACGCTCTGCTCGCGGCGCAGCTCGTCGTACCCGGCGATCTCGAGGGCCTTGTCCAGCGCCTTCGCGTAGTCGCCGGAGTCGTAGAGCGAGCCGGTCTGCGTGGTCAGCGGGAACTCGTCGGGCGCCAGGAGGTTCTGCCGGCGCAGCGTGACCGCGTCGGTGCCGAGCTCGGCGGCGGCCATGTCCACCAGCCGCTCGAGCATCGCCGCGGCCTCGGGCCGCCCCGCTCCGCGGAACGCGCCCATCGGCGTCGTCGTCGTCAGCACGGCGGCGCCGTCGTAGGCGATGGCGGGGATGCGGTAGACGCCCTGGGCCATGTTGCGTGTCGGCCCGAGCGTGAGCGCGCCACCGAAGCCGGCGTAGGCGCCGGCGTCGCCGACCACCCGCGCGCGCAGGCCGACGATCGTGCCGTCGCGGCGCAGCCCCAGCTCGCCGTACTGCACCTGACCGCGCCCGTGCGGCATCGCGGTGAGGTTCTCCGAGCGGGTCTCGGTCCACGTCACGGGCCGCCCGAGCCGGCGCGCGGCCTCGATGACCACGGCGTGCTCGGGCGCCAGCCCCGCCTTGCCGCCGAAGCCGCCGCCGACGTGCGGGGCCACGACGCGCACGCGCTCGGGGTCCCAGCCCCACTGCTGCGCGACCTGCGCGCGCAGGCCGTGCGGCATCTGCGTGGAGACGTGCACGGTCACGTCGTAGGGCTCGTCGTCGGCACCCGGCGTCGCCGTGACCGCGTTGCCCTCCATCGGCGCGACGGCCAGGCGCTGGTTGACGATCCGCGCGCGCACCACGACGTCGGCGCCGGCGAACGGGTCGACGTCGTCGGGGTCGCGGACGCCGGCGGCGAGGTCGGTGCCGAGCTCCTCGAACTGCAGCGGCGCGCCGTCGGCGAGCGCGGCCTCGGCGTCGACGACCGCCTCGAGCGGGTCGTAGTCGACCTCGACGAGCTCGGCCGCGTCGACCGCTGCGGCGCGCGTCGTGGCGACGACCGCGGCGACCATGTCCCCGACGAAGCGCACCTTGCCGCGCGCGAGCATCGGCCGCGCGCAGGTGTCGTTGAGGACCATGAACGGGCGGTGGTCCGGCAGGTCGGTGAGGTCGTCGCCGGTGAGCACGGCGACGACGTCCGGGGCCTCCCGCGCCTTCGCGGTGTCCACCGTGCCGAGCCGCGCGTGGGCCAGCGGCGAGCGGACGAAGACGCAGTGCAGCGCACCGGTCGGGACGATGTTGTCGACGTAGGTCCCGTGACCGCGGAGGAGCTCGGGATCCTCGAGGCGGCGCACGGCCGTTCCCATGATCGAACCAGGCACGAGACGGACGCTAGGCCTTCGAGCGCGCTCGAACGCAAACCCGCGGGACTTTCTCCGGCCGGCCTGTCGAAGACGGCCGTCCCCGTCCGACGCCCCGGCAGAACCCCCGATCGGAAACGGAGTCCCCGATGACCACCCCGAGCACCCCCCGCACCGGCTACGCCGACCTCGGCGACCTGCACATGTACTACGAGGTCCACGGCGAGGCCGAGAGCGGAGGTGAGGGCACGCCGCTGCTGCTCCTGCACGGCGGGCTGTTCGATATCGACCTGCAGTTCGGCGCCCTGCTGCCCGGGCTCGCGGCCGGCCGACAGGTCGTCGCCGCCGACTTCCAGGGCCACGGCCGCACGAACGACCTCGACCGCCCGCTGTCGAGCGCCGCGCTCACCGACGACGTCGTCGGGCTCCTGGGCCACCTCGGGCTCGCGCAGGTGGACGTCTTCGGCTTCTCGGTCGGCGGCGCGGTGGCGCTGGAACTGGCCATCCGCCACCCCGAGCTCGTGCGCCGGCTGGTGGTGTCGTCGGTGTCGTTCCACCCGGACGGCGACCGCGGGGAGAACAGCGAGGCGGTCGGGGAGATGACCGTCGACATGATCGAGGGCACGCCGATGGCGGACTCCTACCGCGCGAAGTCGCCCCACCCCGAGGGCCTGCAGGGCCTGCTCGACAAGCTCGGCGCGCTCGACGGCGGCCCGGGCTGGAGCGACGAGGACATCGCGGGCATCGCCGCGCCCACGCTGATGACGGTGGGGGACTGCGACGCGGTGCACCTCGAGCACGCCGTGCGCTTCCTGCGCCTGCGCGGCGGCGACGTCAACGGCGACTTCGTCGGCGTCCCGGCCTCGCAGCTCGCGGTCCTGCCGGGGACGACGCACTTCAACGGCCTCGCGCGCACGGCGCTGGTGCTCGACGTCGTGACGACGTTCCTGGCCTGAGGGGCTCAGCCGAGCAGCTCCGCGTGCAGAGCGCACGTCACCGGGCTCGGGTCGGTCCCGAGGTGCTCGCGCAGTGCGTGGCGCATCTGCTCGTAGACCGCGAGCGCGGCGCCCCGGTCGCCCTGCGCGACATGGGCGCGCACGAGCAGGCGGTAGCCCGTCTCGGCGACCGGGTCCAGCGCGATCAGCGCCCGCGCGCTGCGCTCGGCGCCGGCGAGCTCGCCCGGCCCGAGGTGCAGGCACGCCTCGCCGTAGCAGGCGAGGACGCGCCGGTGCTGGTGCACGGCCTCCCCACGGCGGTCGTCGCTCCAGGGGTCATCGAAGTCGCTCAGGAAGCCGCGCTGGGTGACGAAGAGGGCGCTGAGGGCCTCGGTCCACGCCCGGTGCCAGTCCTGCCGCGCGGCGGCGGACTCGGCGGCGTGCAGCGCCGCCCGCGCCACGACGGCGTCGACGATCGAGCCGGGCGGCAGGACGAGCTGCAGGCTCCGCCGGCCCGCGATGCCCGCGGGGTCGATCACGGTGCGGACCTTCGACAGGAGCGCCGAGAAGGTCGACGCCGCGCCGCCTGCGGGACGGGCCGGACACCACAGCACGTCGATCAGGGTCGCGCGGTCGACCGGGCTGCGGGGGGAGAGCGCGAGGACCGCGACGAGCAGGCGGGCGCGGCGGCCGGGCAGGAGGTGCTCGACGGTGCGTCCCCCGACGGCCAGCGCGAACCGGCCGTGCAGCTGGATGCGCACCGGCGGGGGAGCGTCGTCGTCCGCCATCGCTCGCGCCCCCCACTCCGAGATCCCCGCGGGGAGACGGTCCCGCTCCGGCAGTCCGACGACAAGGTTTCGGCAACGGCGAGCGGGACAGTGGTGCGGACCGGACCAGGAGAGGAGCAGTCATGAACCAGGTGACCTGTGAGTGCGGGTACGAGGCGAAGGGCGCCTCCGAGGGGCAGGTCGTCGACCAGGTCCTCGCGCACGTGCGCAGCGATCACCCCGATCTCGTCGGGCAGGTGACGCCGGAGGTCGTGCGCGGGTGGATCGAGCTCGCTCCCGAGTGACTCGACGTCGTGGGTCGCGTCGCGCAGTGATCCCGGTGCCGACACACGCCCGCCCCGGCACACCGGGGTGCGCCGGGGCGGGCGTGGTGCGGTCGGGCTCCGTCAGCGCCGCGGGTTCCCCTGCGGCGGGGTCGGGGAGACCGGCTCGGTGCCGTGGTACGGGTCGCCCGGACGGGCTGCGCCGCCCGCGGTGCCCGGGGTCCCGGGCGCGCCACCGGGCTGCCCGTACGGGTCGGCCGGCTGGGCGTACGGGTCCTGGACCGTCGCGTAGGGGTCACCGCCCTGCGAGTACTGGGCGGTCGGCGGGACGTCGGACGGGCCGGCCTGGTGGGCGCCCGGCCGGCCACCGCCCGCGCCGCCGTTCGAGTACTGCTGCGTGTACTGCTGCGCCTCGGCCTGGGCGCGGTCGCGACCGACCTGCATGTCGCGCTGCACCTGGTCGGACTGCTGCTGCGCGCGGCGGTAGCCGGAGTTGATCAGGTCGGCGGCGGCGTCGCGGCCGCCCAGACCGAAGGCGAGCGCCGAGCCGAGGGCCACCGCGCCGATGAGGGCGATGTAGGTCGCGGTGACGATCGTCTCCGCGATCCCGAGCTGGTTGAGGATCATGAACACGGCGATGGCCATGACCAGCGTCGGCGCGGCCGACCGGACGACGCGCCCGGTCGGGGTGTCGCCCATGGTGCGGTGCACCAGCCCGCCGACGGCGGCGGCGATCGCGGCGGCGACCAGGAAGATCAGCAGCGCGGCGATGACGTTCGGCAGGTACGACAGCACCAGCGTCACGAACCCGGTGACGGCCGGGATGTTCAGGGTGCCCACCGCGGAGACGATCACGAAGACCATCAGCACGTACTGCACGACCAGCCCGACGAGCTGGGAGGGCTTGCCCTGGGGGGAGAAGCGGGCGACGTACTCGCCGCCCTTGCCGTGGGTCAGCTTGTCGTCGACGCGGGCCTTGCGCAGCAGTCCGCTGATCCCCGCGCGGATCAGGCGGGCGATGATGAAGCCGATGAGCAGGACCAGCAGGGCGCCGATCACGTTCGGCACGTAGTTCAGGAAGGTGGTGAAGGCATTCTGCAGAGACTGCAGGATGTTGAAGCCACCACCGCCGTCGGGCGGTGCAGGGGTCATGATCCGGTCTCCTCGTTCCGCCGGCGCTGTTCGCCGACTCACTCCGTCGTGCGGCCGGTAGTGCCCGATCGGTGACGCGGGGAACCATGCGTTCACCCGTTCGGGCCTCGCCGGGGCGGGCTCGTGTCGGGTCGAGGCCGAGCCGGGTGATGGGAGCGCGCCCGCATCGGGTATCAGCGCCGGCAGCCGATCCGAGGAGGACACAGAGTGGGTGCCGTCGTCCGACTGCTGTCCGCCGTGCTCGTCGTCCGTTCCGTCGTGCAGGGCCGCGACGAGACCGCACCACCCCGACGTCGTCGGGCGATCCCCACGCCCGACGCCCGCGATCAGGGGGTCCCGGGCTCGCAGGCCGTCGGCCCGACGGAGGTCCCCGCGCGCGGGTGGTGGCAGATCCTGCGCCGCGCCTTCGCCGAGGGCAGCAAGGACAACGTGAGCATGCTCGCGGGCGGCGTGGCCTTCTTCGGCTTCCTCGCGGTCATCCCGGCGCTCATCGCGCTCGTGTCGCTCTACGGCCTCGTCGCGGATCCGGCCGAGGTCGCGGCGACCATCGAGGGCTTGAGCGAGGCCCTGCCGGCGAGCGCCCAGAGCCTCGTCGCCGACCAGATCGGGTCCGTGGCCAGCGCGGGCACCGGCAGCCTGACCACCGGACTCGTCATCTCGGTGCTCGCCGCGCTGTTCAGCGCCTCGAGCGGCACCCAGAACCTCATGGCGGCCATCAACATCGCCTACGACGAGACCGAGAGCCGCGGCGCGGTGAAGCTGCGCGCCCTCGCCCTGGCCCTGACCGCCGGCGCGATCGTGTTCATCGTGGTGTCGATCGTCCTCGTCGCCGTCGCCGCGGTGCTGCTCGACGCGCTCGGCACGGTCGGGCGCATCCTCGGGCAGGTCGTGCGGTGGGTGCTGCTCGTCGGGCTCGTCGTCCTGGGCCTGGCCGTGGTCTACCGCGTCGCGCCCGACCGCGACGCGCCCCGCTTCAGCTGGGTGACCCCGGGCTCGTTCGCGGCGACCGCCCTGTGGATCGTCGGCAGCGTCGCGTTCAGCTTCTACGTCGACAACTTCGGCAGCTACAACAAGACCTACGGCACGCTCGCCGGCATCGTCGTGTTCCTGCTGTGGCTCTACCTGACCAGCTACATCGTCCTGCTCGGCGCCGAGATCAACTCCGAGGCCGAGTACCAGACGGAGCAGGACACGACCAAGGGTCCGCCGCAGCCGATGGGCACGCGCGGCGCGGCCAAGGCGGACGACGTCGTCGACCCCTGAGGGGTCGGGGTCAGCGCGGCGGCAGCACGCAGAACTCGTTGCCCTCCGGGTCGGCGAGCACGATCCAGGGGTGGTCGGGGGCCTCGTCGAGCACCCGGGCGCCGAGGCCGACGAGGCGTTCGACCTCCGCCCGCTGGTCGGAGCCCGCGGCGAGGTCGAGGTGCACGCGGTTCTTCCCCCCGGTCGGCTCCGCGACCGCCTGGAACAGCAGCTCCACCTCGCCGACCAGCCCGATCCCGACGTAGGCGGTGCCGTGCGCGTCGGTCCAGCGCTGGACGACGTGGGTGCCGAGCACGACGCACCAGAACGCGGCCAGGGACTCGGGGTCGCGGGCGTCGACGGCCACCGCGATCGGGCGGGCTGCGGTCACGGACCGGCACGCTAGCCCTTGCGTGCTGCCACGTCGGGCGCGGGGAACGCTCGATTCCTCCGGATCGTCGACGCGCCGCGCGGGCTCCTCGTGGTCTGATCACCCGTCCGGGGCCCGGAGCCGGGCCCATCGGCCCGAGGAGGACACCGTGGACCAACCGGCCCCGACGCTCGGGACGGCGCCGCTGCTGCTGATCGCGGTCGGCGCGGTCGCCGTCCTGCTCGTCCTCATCATGTGGCTCCGGCTCCACGCCTTCGTGGCGCTCGTCCTGGTGAGCGTCCTGACCGGCGTCGCCACCGGGCTGCCGGTCTCCGAGCTCCTCGACACGCTCCTCGACGGCTTCGGCTCGACGCTCGCCGAGGTCGCGCTCCTCGTCGGGCTGGGAGCGATGCTCGGGAAGCTGCTCGAGGTCACCGGCGGGGCGCAGGTGCTCGCCGACACGCTCGTCCGGCGCTTCGGGGAACGGCGCGCTCCGTTGGCCCTCGGCATCGCGGCGCTGCTGTTCGGCTTCCCGATCTTCTTCGACGCGGCCTTCGTCATCCTGCTGCCGATCATCTTCACCGTGGCCCGGCGCTTCGGCGGGTCGCTCCTGCTCTACGCGCTGCCCGCGGCCGGCGGGTTCGCCGTCATGCACGCCTTCGTGCCGCCCCACCCCGGACCGGTCGGCGCGGGCAACCTGCTGGGCGCCGACATCGGGCTGCTCGTCGTCGCGGGCCTGGTCGTCGGGTTGCCGACGTGGTTCATCTCGTCGTACCTGTTCTCCCGCTGGATCGGCCACCGGATCGACCTCGCCGTGCCCGACGTGTTCGGTGGCGGCCGCCAGCCGGGGCCCGAGGCCCGGGACGGTGACGAGCCCGGTGACGAGGAGCCCGGCGACGGCGGTGCCACGGTCGCGCGCACCGTCACCGAGACCCCGGTCCGCGCCCCGGCCTTCGGCACCGTGCTCACCCTGCTGCTGCTCCCGCTGGTGCTGATCCTGTTCAACACGGGACTGAACACCCTGGGCACCTACGGCGTGGTCCCCGAGGACGCGACGTGGGTGGCGGCGCTGAGCCTGATCGGCGAGACCCCGATCGCCCTGCTCATCACGCTGCTCGTCGCCATCGTGGTCCTGGCACGCGAACGCTTCAGCCGCGACGAGGTCGAGGAGCTGCTCAACTCCTCCCTCGGGCCGATCTGCGCGATCATCCTCATCACGGGCGCGGGCGGCATGTTCGGGGAGGTGCTCCAGGCCAGCGGGATCGGGACGGCGCTGACCGCATCGCTCGACGCGCTGGGCCTGCCCGTGATCGTCGCCGCGTTCGTCATCGCGCTGTGCCTGCGCGTCGCCCAGGGCTCGGCGACGGTGGCGCTGCTGACCACCGCGGCCCTCGTCGCGCCGGCCGTGGCCACCAGCGGCATGTCGAGCTTCGACGTGGCGCTCGTCGTCATCGCCATCGCCGGGGGGTCGACGGCGCTGTCCCACGTCAACGACTCGGGCTTCTGGCTCGTCGGCCGGTTCCTCGGCATGGACGTGGCGACGACCCTGCGCACCTGGACGGTGATGGAGACCCTCATCGGCGTCGTCGGGTTCCTCATCGCCGCCGCGCTCAGCCTGGTCGTCTGACGCCCGTGCCGTCCGCGTCCCGGAGCTGGGCGTCGATGCCCGCGTCTCCACCGGTGCGTACGGCGAGGTGCGGCACCGGTGGCGGGACGTCCGGCCGCATCCGGGCGACGAAGGCGTCGAACGCGGCGAGTTTGCCGGCGTCGTGCGGGCGCCCGCGCGCCTCGAGGCGCCGGCGCAGGGTGGTGGGGTCGCAGGACACCCAGACCAGCCGCACCGGCTCGCCGCCGAGCTCGTCCACCCAGGTCCGCCACCGCGCCGGGTCGCGGATCTGCCCGGTGAACGGGGCGCTGAGCAGGACCGGGCACCCGTGTCCGCGGATCTCGCGGGCGGCCGCGGTCAGCCCCGCGTACTCGTGGACCTTGACGTGCTCGTCGTACCACGGGCCCTCGCGCTCGCCGTCGGGCCGCCCGGCCGCGGCGAGGGTAGCGGCGACGAAGCCGCCGTAGAGCGTGTCCTTGTCCAGCAGCGCGGGCACGGGGCGCAGGAGCGCGAGCAGCCGGTCGGCCACGGTGCTCTTGCCCGCGCCCGGCGCACCGGCCACGACCCAGACGTCCGCGCCCACCAGCTCACCCTGGCAGGACCTCAGACCAGGAGCGCGTCGGCCCCGTGCGGCCGGCGGGCGACGAAGCGCACGACGTCGCGGTCCCCGTCGTCGGCCTGGTTCCACCCGCTGACGAACACCCCGTGCTCGGTGAGCACGCGCACCGCCACGGCCTGGGCGACGGCGGGGCGCACCCGCGGCGCGGCACCGCGCGGGGCGAGCGGGATCGTCCGGACGACCCGGCCCCCGCGCCGGCACTGCAGCGACCAGCCCTCCGCGGCCGGCGGGTTCTCGCGGACCAGCACGTACTCGGTGGCGGCGGCGACCGCCGCGGGGCGGTCGAGGGTGCTGGAGCTGATGAGGTCCAGGTCGCGTCGAGTGATCACGTGACGCCCCTTTCCGCCGGCGGTCCCCGTCGCGGCCTGCGATACGGACCAGATGTGTATCGGATCACAGGGGAACGTAGCGGGCTCGGGGGAGCAGAGCAACACGCACGGTGCCGATGCCCGGGAACAGAGCAGCAGTGCTTGTCTCCCGTTCACTCCGACGGACCAGTCGGTGGACACGGGGCGGGGTCGGCCGCGGACCATCGGTCTCGATCAGGGATACGGCACGTTTGTGGATCGGCGTCCACCGGACACCTTTCCGGGCGTGCCCCACGCCGACGAGACCGAGTCCGTCCCGGCCGCCCCGCCGACGCGGCGCGTCGGCAACGGCGACGGCGCGGCGACGGTCGCCGGGCGTCCCCGCAACGCGGAGATCGACCGGACCGTGCTCGCGGTGGCCCTGCGCCACCTGCGGGCGTCGGGCGTGCAGGGGCTGTCCGTCGCCGCCGTGGCCGAGGACGCCGGCACCACGCGGGCGGCGGTCTACCGCCGGTGGGCCGGCCGCACCGAGCTCGCGATCGCGGCGATCGGCACGATCGGGCACGACACCCCGCCCGCGCCGTCGGGCGACCCCTTCGCCGACCTCGTTGCCGAGCTCGCGCGCTTCCGGCACTTCGTCCTCGAGGCCGACGCGACCTCGCTCGCGGCCACCGCGCTGGGGGACAGCGCCGACCCGCGGGTGCGCGAGCAGTTCCGGCGCCACGTGGTCGAGCCCCGTCACCGCCGCTTCCGCGCGTGCCTGCGGGCCGGGGTGGAGGCGGGGGCGCTGCGCGGGCAGGCCGACCACGCGATGGCCGAGGACCTGCTGACCGGGTCGTGGCTGGCGCACGCCGTGCGCGGCGAGCCCATCACCGACGACTGGGCCCGGCGCACCGCCGCGATGGTCTGGACCGCGTGCGGGGGCGTCCCGGGCGGGCGGTGACGCTCAGGACCCCGGGCCGGTGACCTCGATCCCCGACCGGGAGCCGGCGTCGAGCAGCGCGTCGAACAGGTACTGGCCCGACGAGCGCTCGCAGTGCAGCAGGTAGGACCGCACGCCGCCGACGTCGTCCCGCACGACGTCGGTGACCACCCCGGCCACCGAGGTCCGCAACGCGGTGCCGTCGGGGGTGACGCGGTCCGCGAGGTCGATCGCGCAGAGGCCGGCGAGCACGACCGGCGACGTCGCGCCCCGCAGCCGCAGCAGCGCCCGGCCGTGGGTGAGGTCGAGGACCGACGTGAACTCGCCGGTGCCCGCCAGCCGCTCCTCGAGCGCGGTGCGCAGCGCGCCGGAAGTGCCCGGCGCGCCCAGCGCCAGCCACTCGCCGGGCCCCGAGCCGACGAGCAGGATCTCGCCCGCCGCCCCGAGGTCGGTGCGCGCGGTACGGCCGAACGGCACGCCGAGGGCCTCGCGGGAGGCCCCGGCGAAGGGTGCGCGCACGAGCACCTTGGATCGCGACGTCTCGTCCGCGAGCGTCAGGGCGCCGGTGGCCACCCGGGCACACACCTCCCACCCGGCCACCATGGTGGCGGGGGAGGCGGCGACGGGGCTGCGGGCGAGCGGGACGCTCTGCTCAGACACGCTGGCGCTCTCCTTCGGGGTCGACGTGGACGCGCTCGGTGACCTCGGCGGTGACGTCGCGCCCGTCGGGCAGCCGGACGGTGACCCGGGTGCCGAGCGCGGCGAGCTCGGGGTCGAGCTGCGCCAGCGCGATCGAGCGCCCGAGCGTCGGGGACATCCGGCTGGACGTCACGCGCCCGGCGATGGCGCCGGCGCCGTCGAGGATCTGGCTGGCCTCCGGCGGCACCACCGACCCGTCGAGCGGGCGCAGGCCGACCAGGCGGGGATGGGTGCCGCGCTGCACCTGCCACACGAGCTCGGGCCGTCCGACGAAGTCGGGCTTGTCGAGCTTGATGAGCTCGTCGACGCCGGCGCTGAACGCCTGGGTCAGGCCGTCGGTGTCCTGCCCGACGATCGCGTGGCCCTTCTCCAGCCGCAGGATGCGCTGCGCCTCGACGCCGAAGGGCCGCACGCCGAGGTCCTGCCCGGCCTCGACCAGGCGCTCCCACACGTGCAGGCCGTACCCGGCGGGCACGTGCACCTCGAAGGAGAGCTCGCCGGTGAAGCCGATGCGCCACACCACGCAGTCCGCGACGCCGGCCACGGTGCCGGTGCGCACGCTCATGTAGCCGAACGCGTCGGGGTAGAGGTCGACGTCGTCCACGAGCCGCCCGAGGAGCTCGCGCGACCGCGGCCCGGCGACGTTGATGCTGGCGTAGGCCGTGGTGACCGGCGTGACGTGCACGCGCCACTCGGGCCGGGCGGTCTGCAGCCAGCGCTCCACCCACTCCCACACGGTCGCGGCCCCGGACGACGTGGTCGACATGAGGTAGTGCTCCTCGCCGAGCCGGCCGGTGACGCCGTCGTCGAGCACCACCCCGTCCTCGGCGCACATGAGCCCGTAGCGCACCCGGCCCACGCCGAGCTTCTGCCACTTGTTGACGTAGAGCAGCTCGAGGAGCTGCGGCACGTCGGGACCGCGGAGGTCGAGCTTGCCGATCGGGGTGACGTCGATGAGGCCGACCGCGGTGCGCACCGCGGTCACCTCGGCCGCCGGGTCGCCGTAGTGGTCGGGGCGGATCCACTGCCCCGCGACCAGCGGCACCGCGCCGTGGCGCTCGTGCCAGGGCTGCATCGGCGAGTACCGCACGGGCTCGCGCGGCCGGCCGGCGAGCGCGCCGAGCGTCACCGGCGCGTACATCGGGCGCCAGGTGGTGGTGCCGGTCTCGGCGATCGTGCGTCCGGTGGCGGCGGCGACGATCGCGACCGTGTTGACGGTCTCGAGCTTGCCCTGGGCCGGTCCCATCGTCGCGGTGGTGTAGCGCTTGACGAGCTCGACGGAGTCGTAGCCCTCGGCGACCGCGGTCAGTAGGTCCTTGGCCGAGACGTCCTCGGAGAGGTCGACGAAGCCGCCGGTGCCGGCCGAGAACAGCTCCGGGTGCGCCGCGACCGGCAGCCCGGCGACGGCGACCGGGGCACTCCCGTGCGCGGCGTGGGCGCGCCGGGCCGCCTCGCGCCCCACCGCGTCGCCGTGCTCGACGAGCGCGTCGACGTCCTCGTCGCCGACGATCCCGCCCGCGGCCAGCACGTTCGCCGGCATCCGCTCGGGGTCGGGTCGGAAGCGGGCCGCGCGCGGGTCGTAGACGGGGACGTCGCCGGACTGGTTGAGCAGCGAGGTCGGCGCGGTCCAGCCCACGGCGGTGACGAGCAGGTCGGCCTCGACGCGGCGCTCGTCGCCGCGCTCGACCACGCGCACGCCCTGGCGGCCGTGGGCGGCGGTGACGGTCTCGC
>CADCTH010000088.1 GCA_902805495.1 uncultured Actinomycetospora sp. | reverse complement strand
CAGCCGCCTCACCCGCCCACGCCCGAGCCCCCGGACCGGCCGCCGAAGCCGCCCTTGGCCACGGTGCCGCCCGTCGCGGGCGCACCGCCGAGGACCGCCCTCGTGCCGGCCTGCGGCGTCGCGCTGCCGCCGAGCGGCGAGACCGCCTGGCCGATCCCCGGGTAGCGCGCGCCCGCGAGGAAGAACCAGAAGCCGAACCCGCCCAACCCCCGCCGGCACAGGTCGTCGTCGACGCGCTGGTCGGTGCGCTCGTCGCGGCAGACGCCCTGCGACGCGGGCTGGCTGGTGCCGCACCCGCTCACCAGCAGGGCCATCGCAGCGGCCAGCGGGGCGGTCACGGAGCGGCTGCGGCGCCGAGGCGCGTCCACGGGGGGTCTCCTCACGGGTCAGGGGGCCTCGACCGTACGGGCCGACCGCTCCCCCCTGGACGGCCCACCCGCCTGGGACACTGGGCCATGTCCAGCACCGCTGCCCCCGCCGCTGCCACCGACGCCCCGACGGCCCCCCGGCTGCCCTGGACGACGGTCGTGCCGCCGCTCGGGCTCGTCGTGCTCGCCGCGGTCTGGGGGCGCGACCTGCCCGCGCTGCTCGTCGTCGCCGTGGCGCTCGTGCTCGCCGGCGCCGTGCTCGCGGCGGTCCACCACGCCGAGGTCGTCGCCCACCGCGTGGGCGAGCCCTTCGGCTCCCTCGTGCTCGCGGTCGCGGTCGCGGTGACCGTCATCGAGGTCGCCCTCATCGTCACGCTCATCGTGTCGGGCGGCCCCGAGACGGCCTCGCTGGCCCGCGACACGGTGTTCGCCGCGGTGATGATCACCGTGAACGGGATCCTGGGGCTGTCGCTGCTCGTCGCGGCGCGGCGCGACCACCTCGCCGTGTTCAACGCGGAGGGCACCGGCGCGGCGCTCGCCACCGTCGTCACCCTCGCGACGCTGAGCCTGGTGCTGCCGACCTTCACCACCAGCCTGCCCGGCCCGGAGTTCTCCCCCGGCCAGCTCGCCTTCGCGGCACTGGCGTCGCTGGCGACGTACGCGATGTTCGTGGTCACCCAGACCGTCCGGCACCGCGACTTCTTCCTGCCCGTCGGGGCGGCCGCGGAGCCCGGCGAGCACGCGCCACCGCCCTCGGACCGCGCGGCCGCCGTCAGCGTGGTCCTGCTCCTCGTCGCGCTCGTCGCCGTCGTCGGGCTGGCCAAGGTCGAGTCCCCGGCCATCGAGGCCGGCGTGGCGGCGGTGGGCTTCCCGGCGTCGTTCGTCGGCGTCGTCATCGCCCTGCTGGTGCTGCTGCCCGAGACCCTCGCCGCGGTCCGCGCGGCCCGCCGGGGCCTGGTGCAGACCAGCCTCAACCTCGCGCTCGGCTCGGCGATCGCCAGCATCGGCCTGACCATCCCGGTCATCGCGCTGGCGTCGGTGTGGATCGCCGGGCCGCTGGTGCTCGGCCTGGCGCCGCTGCAGCTGGTGCTGCTGGCGCTGACCGTCGTCGTCGGCGTCCTCACGGTCGTGCCGGGCCGGGCCACTCGGCTGCAGGGCGGCCTCCACCTCGTCCTGCTCGCCGCGTTCCTGTTCCTGGCGATCAGCCCCTGAGCCAGGCGCACCGCCGATCACCGCCGGCCGGGGGGACCGGGCCTGACAGACTGGGCCTCCCCTCCTCACCCCGGAGCACCCGTGAGCCTGCTCGACGACGACCCGTACCTGTGCCACGTGTGCGACGGCAGGCGCCCCGCGATGGACGAGTGCTCGGCGTGCGCCGGCCGCGGGCGGATCACGAGCATCGGCTTCGTCGGCACGCCCTGGGACGAGGTGGCGCCGGGCCTGTGGGTCGGCGGGCACGACTACGTCGACGAGGCCGTCGGCGCGGGGGTGCAGCGGGCAGTGGTGCGCGACGAGTTCGACGTGGTCGTGTCGCTGTTCTCGCGGGAGGGCCACGGCCCGGACGCCTCGGTCGAGCACCACGCGCACCGGATGCCGGACGCGCGGCTCGAGGAGGAGGACCTCGCCGACGTCGACCGGCTCGCACGGGTGGTCGCCGCGCGCCTCGACGAGGGCAAGCGCGTGCTCGTCCGCTGCCAGGCCGGGCTCAACCGCTCGTCGCTGGTCGCCGCCCTCGCGCTGGTCCACCGCGGGCTCGCGCCGCAGGAGGCGATCGACGCCATCCGCGCCGGCCGCAGCCCGAACTGCCTGTTCAACCGCTCCTTCGCCGCGCACGTGCTGGCCAGGGCCGCCGCGACCAGCTGAACCGACGGCGGGGCCAGGACGTACGTCTCGTACGACCGCCCGTCCGTGCGGGTCCGACGAGGGAGACCACATGCTCAAGAAGATCGCGATCGCCGCCGCCGCCGCAGGGCTCGCCGTCGCCGGCGTCGCCGGCACCGCGGCCGCCGGGCACGAGAACACCGTCCTCGAGGCGACCCTCGACGGCCGTAGCGAGGTCGCCACCGGCGCCACGAACAACAAGATCGTCGGGGACCCGAACGGCCGGGGCGAGGCGTACGTCTTCGGCATCGACGGCGACCCTACCACCCTCTGCTACGTGCTGACCGTCGACAAGATCGGCACCGCCGTCGCCGCCCACATCCACGAGGGCGCCGCCGGCACGAACGGCCCGGTCGTCGTCAACCTGGCCGCGCCGGCCGACGGCAACGCCGCTGACTGCCTCACCGAGGGCGAGGCCGGCAAGTTCGTCGGCGACCAGACCGTCGCCGAGATCCTCGCGGACCCGAGCGGCTACTACGTCAACGTGCACAACGCCGAGTACCCCGGCGGCGCGGTCCGCGGCCAGCTGGCCCCGCAGCAGTAGTGCCGCCGGCCGGGCCCCCGCACGGGGGCCCGGCCGGACCGGTCAGAGCCTCTCGAGCGGCGCGTAGCGCAGCAGCAGCCACTTGCGCCCGGTGCCCGTCCCGAAGTCGACCTCGGCCTGCGCCGCGTCGCCGGCGCCGCGCGTCGCCGTCACGGTGCCCAGCCCAAACGAGTCGTGCGTGACGCGGTCGCCGACGTCGAGCGACGGCACGGCGCGCAGGCCGGGCCCGGCCCGGTTGCCGAGCGCGGTGCCGGTGACCCGCTGGGCGATCGTGGTG
>CADCTH010000087.1 GCA_902805495.1 uncultured Actinomycetospora sp. | reverse complement strand
GCGCGCGCGCACCTCGACCACCAGCTCGGCGTGCGCGGGGTCGCCGGTGCGGCACGCCAGCACCGCGGCCTCGGCGACGGCGCGCACCGCGGCGCGCACGGCGTCGCCCTGCAAGCCCACGCGCTCGGCGACGTCGGCGACGCGCTGGCCGACCTCGGCGAGACCGGCGGTGCCGCCGACGCCGAGCCGCACCGCCACCGCGCCCCACCGCTCGGCCGGCACGGGGTCGGCGGCCGGCGGGGTGCGGAAGTCGGGGTTGCCGACGCGGCCGTCGGGCGTGGCCAGGTGCGGGTGGGTGCGCCGGGCGACCGCGAGCAGGTCGGGGTCGAGGTCGCGGCGGCAGGTGCAGATCAGCGTGAGGGGCAGGTCGCGGAGCACGAGGTTCAGCGCGTCCTCGCCGAAGCCGCAGTCCGGCGCGGGCATCGTCGCCCCGTACCGGCCGAGGACGGTCGTGCGCCGGTCGGGGCGCGCCCAGCCCCGCACGGCGGCCAGGAAGCCCGGCGCGGAGGGCGGGAGCACCGACGTGGGCGGCGGGAAGACGACGCGGTCGGCGTCGTCGCCCAGGGCCTCGCGGAAGGTGCGCGCGGTGCGGCGATCGACGATCAGGTGCACCTCGTCGCCGTCGGCGATCGCGCGCCGGACGGACGGGACGGCGCTCGCGACCAGGTCGTCGGGACCGTCGTGGAGCAGCCCGAGGTGCACGAGGCCCCCGAGCTCCCCGGTCACGCGTCCTCGCTCTCGCGCACCGACGCCGGCCGGCCCACCGCGTCGAACAGCCGCCGCAGGAAGCGCTGGCCGTCGTGGAGGACCAGCTGCTGGCCCGCCGGCGCCGAGCGGGCGGCGAGCATGAGGATCTCGGCGCAGGCGACGTCCATGAACTCGACGGCGGACAGGTCGAGGTGCAGGTCGGGGCCGTCGTCGTGGGCGCGGGCGGCCCGCAGCGCGCCGTGCACCGCCGCACCGAAGCGGCGGGCGACGTGCGCGTCGAGGTCACCGCGCGGCTGCCAGCGCCCCGCGCCGACCCCGGCCGACCAGACCCCGTCGACGAGGTCGCGGTGGTGGACCGCGACCGTCTCCCACAGCGCGGTGTCGTTCTCGTGCGGGACGCTGAGCTGGCAGAGCACCCGCACCGGCCAGCGCTCGGTCAGCACGTCGAAGCCGGCCTCCCAGGCGCCGTAGTCGCCCACCTGCGCCGCGTCGGCCATCGGGAGCCCGGGGCTCTCCTGGCTCAGGGCCACCGTGGGCCACCGGTCGTCCAGCGCCCGCTCGACCTCGTCGCGGAACAGCGCGATCACGCCGTCGGCGGTGCCCCCGGAGCGGGCGACGACGGTCGGGAAGTCGAGGAACTCCAGCTGACCGGAGGCGAGGGCGTCCCGCGCCCCCCGCGGGCCGGCCGGGCCGGCGAGCCAGTGCTGGTCGGGGCGCCGGCCGTCGGAGAGCCAGCCCTTGTAGTAGACCTTCGAGCCGTGGGCGAGCTCGCGCTCGACCCACGCCGCCGTGCCGCGACGGCCGTGGTCCACGGCGTCGGCGACGAGCAGGGTGTGCCGCGAGTCGCCCCCGATCGGGGGCTCCGCATACCGCACCGAGGCCACGAGCCCTCCTCCCGGTCGGCGGCGTGGCCGACCAGGATACCGCGGCGACACGCTGCGTGACGAATCGTGCGCGCAGGGCCCCTCAATCGTGACGGCGTGTACCCAGACGGGCGTCGGCGAGGTCGGCCAGGAGGACGCCGACCGCATCCGTCGTCCGGCCGCGCGCGAGCGCCAGGGTGTCGTAGGCGTCGAAGCCGGTCAGCAGCCACAGCACGTCGAGGGCCTCGTCCGGGGCGACCCCGAGCAGCCCGGCGTCGTCGAGGCGCCCGACCACCGTGCGCAGGAGCGCGAGACGGCCCTCGTCGTGCCGGGCGACCAGCGCGGCGGCGTCCGGGTCGGCGGCGGTGAGCCCCAGGATGCGGCGGGCCAGCAGGGGGTCGGTGGCCCAGTAACGGCAGCCGTCGACGATGGCCGCGCGCAGGAGGTCGGCCGGCGGGGTCTCGGTGATCACCGTGGTGAGACGGGCGAGGTCGGCGCGCTCCTCGAGGTCGGCGAGCACGGCCTCCACGAGACCGAGCTTCGAGCCGTAGTGCTGGTAGACGGTGGCCCGGGCGACGTCGGCGCGGCGCGCCACGTCCTCCACCGACCGCTGCCGGCCGCCCTCGCACAGCAGGTCACGGGCGGCGTCGACGATGCGGCGGCGGGTGTCGGCGACGGCGACGGCGCGCTCGCCGAGGCGGTAGGGACGCGGGCTCACGACGCTCGACGGTACGGGCTTTCGGGCATACAGTCCGTACGACGAAAGCGAGGAGCACGCCATGGTCGTCACCACCGAGGCCCGCGGACGCACCCCGCCCCCACCGTCGCGCGCGTCGGGCTCTGGCTGCTCCCGGTGCACGCCCTACTGCTGGCGATAAGCACGCTGACCCACCAGCCAGATCCGCGGTCGGCGTTCGACGCCTACGCCCGCTACGTCACCACCGGCCCGTTCCTCGTGAGCCACCTCGTCGCGAGCATCGCCGGCGCCGCGCTCGGGGCCCTCGGGGCGGTGGCGGCGCTCGCGTTCCTCCGGGGCCGGGCCGCCCGTCCGGCGGTGCTCGCGGTCGCGCTGCTGGTGGCGGGCCAGGTGGTAAGCACCGCCGTGTTCGGGGCGGCGGCCTTCGCCCAGCCCGCGATCGGGCGCGCGCACCTGCGGGGCGTCGCCGACGCCGCGGCGATCGACGCCGACGTCTACGGCCTGCCGCTGGTGGCGACCGCGCTCGTCGGCGTCCTGCTCCTGCTGGCGGGCGGCATCGCGCTCGCCGTCGCCGTGGTCCGCGCCGGCTCCGGTTCCGGCGACCGCGCCCTGCGGCGCGCCGGTGTCGCCT
>CADCTH010000086.1 GCA_902805495.1 uncultured Actinomycetospora sp. | reverse complement strand
CGGGGGACGCGCAGCGTCAGCGGGCCGCGATCGGTGGCGAGGTGGACGGTCCGGGACGGCTGGTCGGCGGCGGGCTCCGCAACGACGGCCGATTCCGGCCACGCGGCCGGGTCCGGCGGCCAGTCGCGCTCGACGCTGCCGGTGTCGTGGGCCATCGCCGCGTGCTCGGGGCGGTCGAGCACGGCGCGCAGGTATGGCGCGGTGGTGGGCACGCCGGTGACGACGAGGTCGTCGAGCGCGCCGGCGAGGCGGGCGCACGCGACGGCGCGGTCGGGCCCCCAGGCGTGGACCTTGCCGAGCAGCGAGTCGTATGCGCCGGGCACCGCGTCGCCGGCCTCGACCCCGAAGTCGCAGCGCACCCACGGCCCGGACGGCAGCACGAGCCCCGTCACCCGGCCCGGCGCCGGGCGGAAGCCCTCCCACGGGTCCTCGGCCGCGATCCGGGCCTGGACCGCGTGCCCGTCGACGGTGACCGTCCCGACGACGTCGGGGAGCGCTTCCCCGGCCGCGATCCGCAGCTGGGCGACGACGAGGTCCACGCCGGTGACCAGCTCGGTGACCGGGTGCTCGACCTGCAGACGGGTGTTCATCTCGAGGAACGCGGGGGCGCCGGTGTCGCGGTCGAGCAGGAACTCGACGGTGCCGGCGCCGCGGTAACCGACGGCGAGCGCGAGCCGGCGGGCCGCGTCGTGCAGCTCCGCGCGCAGCGCGTCGGGCAGATCCGGGGCGGGCGCCTCCTCGAGCAGCTTCTGGTGACGCCGCTGGACGGTGCAGTCCCGGTCGCCGAGCACCTCGACCGCGCCGTGGCGGTCGGCGAGCACCTGCACCTCGACGTGACGGGGCCGGGCGACGTGGCGCTCGAGGAACACCTCGCCCCGTCCGAACGCCGCCGTCGCCTCGCGGGCCGCGGCGGCCAGGGCGCCGGGGAGCTCGTCGGGCCCGCGGACGAGGCGCATCCCGCGCCCGCCCCCGCCGTGCGCCGCCTTGACCAGCAGCGGGAACCCGGCCGCCGCGGCGGCGGCCCCGGCGTCGGACGCGTCCACCGGGGCGTCCGTGCCGTCGAGGACCGGCACGCCGCACCACCGGGCCAGGGCCCGCGCCCGGACCTTGTCGCCCATCGCCGCGACGACCTCGGCCGGCGGTCCGACGAACGCGAGCCCCGCCGCCGCCACCGCCGCCGCGAACCCCGCGTCCTCGGCGAGCAGCCCGTAGCCCGGGTTCACGGCCCACGCCCCGTGGGCGGCGCCCACCCCGACGACCGCGTCGACATCGAGGTAGGACGGCACGCGCACCGCCGCGTCGGCCACCCGCGTGGCCAGCGACCCCGCGTCGGCGTCGGTGTGGACCACGATCGAGCGTTGCCCCAGCTCACGGCACGCGCGCACGATGCGCACCGCGATCTCGCCCCGGTTCGCGACCAGCACCGGCCCGCCCTCGGCACGCTCCACGGGCGACCTCCAGGGGCTCGGCGGCGACGCGTCTACCAAACGTCCGGATGGTAGATTACGGTCGCCGGGTAATCCACGTCACGCGGGAGGCACCGTGCCAGTCGAGCACGCCGGAGGGCGCGCCAACGGCGACGGCCCCGACGCGCCCGCGACGGATCCCGTCCCCGACGGCCCGTCCGGCATGGACACCGCCCTCGCGGAGCTCGCCCGCCGCCGCACCGCGGCCGAGGCCATGGGCGGCGAGCAGGCCCTCGCGCGCCACCGGGCGACCGGACGGATGCCGGTGCGCGAGCGGGTGGCGGCGCTGGTCGACCCGGACAGCTGGTTCGAGATCGGCGCGCTGGCCGAGCCGGAGATCCGCCGCGAGAAGCCCGTGCCCGGCGACGCCGTGGTCACCGGGTTCGGCACGCTCGACGGGCGGCGGGTCGGCGTCATCGGCATCGACGCCACCGCGGTCGCCGGCACCACGGCACCGATCAGCATGCGCAAGCAGGGACGGCTGATCGAGCACGCCCAGCGCGGCGGCTTCCCGCTCGTGCTGCTCTGCGACGCCGACGGCGGACGGATGCCCGACGTCATGGGCTGGCGGTTCTCGGGGCTCCCGCTCGACTTCACCAGCTTCCTCGGCCCGACCGACGGCAGCCCCGCCGTGCCCCGCGCGGCGGCGGTGCTCGGCCCGTCGTACGGCGACTCAGCGCTGCACGCCGCGACCGCCCACTACGTGGTGATGACGAGCGGCTCCTCGGTGGCCTTGTCGGGGCCCAGCGTGGTCGAGCCCGCGGTCGGCGAGCGCCTCACCGACGACGAGCTCGGCGGGCCCGACGCGGCGACGGCCGCGGGCAACGCCCACCTCGTGGTCGACACCGAGGCCGACGCCCTCGACGCGCTGACCGCGTTCCTGTCCTACCTGCCCTCGAACGCCGCGCTGCCGGCGCCCGCCGCCGAGCCCGTCGCCCCCGCCACCGACCCGGCGGCGCTCGCCGACCTCGTCCCGACCGGGGCCCGCGCCGGCTACGACATGCGCGAGGTCGTGGCCGCCGTCGCCGACGCGGAGTCCGTGCTGCCCTGGGCCGACGGGTGGGGGCCGAGCCTGCTCTGCGCCCTGGCGCGCCTGGAGGGTCGGCCGGTGGGCATCGTCGCCAACCAGCCGCTGGTGCGCGCCGGCGCGCTGGACCCGGACTCGCTGGCCAAGGAGCACGACTTCGTCGACCTGTGCGACACCTTCGGGCTGCCGCTGGTGTTCCTGCACGACGTCCCGGGCCTGATGATCGGCAGCCAGGCCGAGCGCGCGGGCATCCTGCACGCCTACGAGCGCACCGTCTCGCGCATCGCGCGCGCCGCGGTGCCGCGCGTCGGGGTGGTGCTGCGCAAGGCCTACGGCGGCGGGCACTTCGCCATGGGCGGGCGCCCGACCCGCCCGGACTTCCTGTTCGCGTGGCCCACCGCGGAGATGGGCTTCATGGCCCCCGAGACCGGCATCCGCACCGTGCACCGCCGCGCGCTCGACCGCCTGCTCGCCGAGGAGGGCGAGGCGGCGCGCGACGCCCGCGCCGCCGAGCTGACCGCCGAGTGGGTCGCCGAGTCCGAGCCGTGGGAGGCCGCGGCGCATCTGTCGCTCGACGACGTCATCGCGCCCGCGGCCACCCGTCACGCCGTGGCCACCGGCATCGAGATCGCGTGGGGGGAGCGGCCGCACCGCGTGGGGCATCGGGGAGGTCGGTCGTGAGCACGTACACCGAGATCGCCGTCAAGGGCGACGGGCCGGTCGCGGTGATCCACCTCGACCGCCCGGAGAAGCTCAACGCGCTCACCCCGGCCTTCTGGCCGCAGATGCGCGACGCGCTGGCCGCCCTGGAGGCGGACGGGACGACGCGGGCGGTGGTGCTGACCGGCGCCGGGGACAAGGCGTTCTCCGCGGGCGGGGACATCGCCGGGTTCGGCGAGCTCGACGGCGTCGCGGCCAAGCGCGCCTTCCAGGCCGACTGCCTGCGGACGTTCGCGGCGATCGAGGACTCGCCGCTGGCGGTGGTCGCCGCGGTCAACGGCTACGCGTTCGGTGGTGGCTGCGAGCTCGCGCTGGCCTGTGACCTGGTGCTCGCCTCCGAGCGGGCCGTGTTCGCCATGCCCGAGAGCGGGATCGGGCTCGTGCCCGGGTTCGGGGTGCTGCGCGGGCCCGCGGTGATGGGCCGGCACTGGACGAAGTGGATGGTGCTCGCCGGCGAGCGTCTCGACGCCGCGCAGGCCGAGCGCGCCGGCCTCGTGCAGCGGGTGGTGGCGCACGAAGCGCTGCTCGACGAGGCGGTGGCGCTGGCGGAGCGGATCGCCCGGGCCGCCCCGCTGGCCGTCCGCGTCGGCAAGCAGATGATCAACCGGGGGGTCGACCGCGGCGAGACCGGCTACTCGCTGGAGGCGGTGACGATGCTGCAGGAGACCGCGGACACCGCCGAGGGCATCGCCGCGTTCGCCGAGAAGCGCCCGCCCCGGTTCGAGGGCCGGTGACGATGGATCCCTTCGTCGCGCTGATGCGCCGCTACGTCGTCGACTACACCAACTCCCACGATCTCTCCGTCTGCGACGAGATCATGGAGCCGGACTACGTGCTGCGGATGGGCCCGCACGTCGTGGCCGGGCGGGACGAGGCCTACAAACCCGCCACCCGCCGCCAGCTCGACCAGTTCCCCGGCCTCGGCCTGACCGTGCACCAGATCGTGACCAACGGCGAGCGCCTGGCCCTGCGCTTCTCCGAGCACGGCGCCTCGGTGCGCCACGGCGGCGCGCCGGCCGTGTGGGGCGGGATCGGGCTCTACGCGTGGAACGGGCGGCGGCTGACCGCCAACCGCGTCGAGCAGGACTACCTCGCCCGCCGCCGCCAGCTCGCCGAGGGCGCGCCCGACGTGGCCCCGCCGCCCGCGCTCGCGCCCTGGGACACCGAGGCCCAGGCCCCCGACCCCGCCGTCGAGCGGGCCGCGCGGTCCTGGGCGGAGGCTGGCGTGCCCGCGGTCGGCGAGGTCGTGCTCGACGACGGGCGTGACGCCGCGGCGCTCGTGGAGCCGGAGACGGTGGTGATCGACGACATGTTCACCGCGGGGGACCGGGCCGCGGTCCACGTGACGGTGTCCGGGGCCTTCCGCGGCGGCCTGCCCGGCGCCGACGAGCACGTGGGGGCGCCAGCCACGCTGCACGCCGCCGCCCTGGTGACGGTCGCCGGCGGCCGGGTCGTGGCCGGGGACGAGGTCGGCGACCGTCTCGGCCTCGTCCGCGCGCTCACGCCCGCCGGAGCCACGAGGTGACGCGCGTCGGCCTCTACCTCGACCTGCGGATCCCGCCGGGGGCCCGCGGCGCCGACGTCGTCGCCCGCACGCTCGACCGCGTCGCCGAGGCCGAGCGCCGGGGCCTGGAGGCCGCCTGGGTCACCGAGCACCACGGCTTCGCCGACGGCTACCTGCCCGCGCCCCTGACCGCGGCCGCGGCGATCGCCGCGCGCACCCGCACCCTGCGGATCGGCACCGGCGTGGTGATCGCGCCGATGCTCCCCGTGGAGACCCTCGCCGAGCAGGCCGCCGTGGTCGACCTCGTGTCCGGCGGGCGCCTCGAGCTCGGCGTCGGGGCGGGCTGGCGCGCCGAGGAGGTCACCCGCGTCGGCGCCGACCACCGCGCCCGCTACACCACCCTCGAGGACCAGCTGCGCCGCCTGCCCGGGCTCTGGGCCGACGGCACCGTGACCCCCGCGCCGGTGCAGGACCCGATGCCGACGTGGGTCGGGGCGCGTGGGCCCCGGGGTGCGCGCCTGGCCGGGCGGGTCGGCGCCGGACTGCTCTGGCTCGACCCCGCCCTGCTCGCCCCCTATGCCGAGGGCCTCGCCGCCGGCGGGTGGCCGCCCGGCCAGGGGCGTCTCGGCGGGCTGGTGAACGTACTGCTCGCCGACGACCCGGTCGCGGCGAAGGAGGAGGTCCGCGCGGCCGCCCGCCGCAACCGCGCGTCCTACCGGGGCAACGACGACGCCGCGCCGAGCCCGGGCGACGCGACGTTCCCCCGGCTGCGCGTGCTCACCGCCGACGACGCCGTGGCCGCGGTCCGCGAGCAGCTCGGCGGCCTCCCGGGCTTCCCCGTCACCGACGTCTTCTGCTTCGCCGACCTCGGGGGCCTGCCGGCCGACCTCGTCGACCGCCACCTGGAGCTGGTCACCGACGTGCTGCGCCCCGGGCTGGCCGTCACCGCCCCCGTCGGAGGTGCCCCGTGACCGTCGAGCTGCCCGACGACCTGCTCACCCCCGCCGCCGTGGCCGACCCCGCCGGCGCGGCGGCCGTGCTGCGCACCCTCGACCCGGTGCACTGGAGCCCGACCCATCGGGCGTGGCTGGTCTCCCGCTACGACGACGTCGTCGCGAGCTTCCGCAACCCGGCGCTGTCGTCCGACCGCGTCCGCCCGCTGATGTCGGCGCAGCGGGAGCGACCCTCGGCCGAGCACCGCGTGCTCGGGCTGATCAGCGAGTGGATGGTGGTCACCGACCCGCCCGCGCACACCCGCCTGCGGCGCCTGGCCGGGGCCGCGTTCAAGCAGCAGCAGATCGCCGCCATGGAGCAGCGGATCCAGACCCTCGTCGACGAGCTCGTCGACGCGTTCCTCGCCGGCGGGCCGCGGGGCGACCTCGTCGCCGGCGTCGCCTACCCGCTGCCCGCGATCGTCATCGCCGAGATGCTCGGTGCCCCGCCCGAGGACCGCGACCGGTTCCGGGGGTGGTCCGACGAGCTCGCCCTCGTCGCCTTCGGGGCCGGGGGCGACGCGCGTCCCGACCGGCACGAGCGCGCGCTGCGCGGGCTCGAGGAGATGGCCGCGTACTTCCGCGAGCTCGTCGCCGCACGCCGGGCGGCGCCGGCCGGGGACATGCTCTCGGCGATGATCGCCGGGGACACGCCGTCCGGGGGAATCGAGGAGCACGGCCTGACCGACGACGAGCTCGTCGGGATGTGCGCGCTGCTGCTGTTCGCCGGGCACGAGACGACGACCAACTCCATCGCCAACGCCGTGCGCCTGCTCACCGCCGACCCCGCGCTGCGCGACCGTGTGCGTGACGACCCGGCGCTGGTCGCCCCGGCCGTCGAGGAGTCGTTGCGGCTCGCGGGGCCGATCAAGGTGCTGGTGCGCTGGGTGGTCGCCGACCACGAGCTGCGCGGGCGCACCATCCGCGCGGGGGAGCGCGTGTACCTGCTGCTCTGCGGGGCCAACCGCGACCCCGAGCGCTTCGGCGACCCGGACGCCGTCGACCTCGCCCGTGAGCGCGCCACCCACGTCGCCTTCGGCCGCGGCATCCACGCCTGCATCGGGGCGCAGCTCGCGCGCCTCGAGACCCGCATCGCCGTCGGGACCCTGCTGCGCCGGCTGCCCGGGCTGCGCGTCGACGGCGACCCCGCGTGGCTGCCGACGCTGGCGTCGCGGGCGCAGGAGTCGCTGCCGGTGGTGCACGACGGTGTCGCCGCCGTGGACTCGGCGAGCGCCCCGTGACCCCGCGGACCCGGGTCACGACACTGTTCGAGCTGGTCGACGAGTCCGCGACGGTCGACCCCGAGGCCGAGGCGCTCGTCTTCGCCGACGGGGAGCGCCTGACCGTCGGCGCCCTGGCCGACCGCTCCGTGCGCCACGCCGCCGCGCTGCTCGCCCTCGGCGTGTCCGCGGGCGACCGGGTCGCCCTGCTGCTGCCCGCATCGGCCGACCTCGTCGCGCTGCTGCTCGCGGTCACCCGCGTCGGCGCCGTCGCCGTGCCCGTGAACGCCCGCTACCGCCCGGCCGAGGTGCGCCACGTCGTCGCGCACTCCGGGGCGGCGCTGCTGATCAGCGCGCCGGCCCCGGCGCCGGGGGCACCGGACCTCGCCGACCTCGCGCGGAGCGCCGTCGACGAAGGTCCGACGCCCGAGCTGCGCGCCCTGGTCACCCTCGACCAGCTGGGGGAGCACGACGCCGGCCCGGGTGCTGTCGCCGACACCCAGGCGGGCACCCGCGTCCGCGACCCCGCCGTGCTCGTCTACACCTCCGGCACGACCGCCGCCCCGAAGGGCGCGCTGCTCTCCCACGAGGCGCTGGTGCGGCTCGCCGCCGGGATCGCGGACCGGATGGCCCTCACGCCCGCCGACCGCATCTGGACGGCGATCCCGCTCTTCCACGGTGGCGGGATCACGTTCGCGTTCGCCGCCCTCACCGCCCGGGCCGCGTTCGTGCACCCCGGCCACTTCGATCCCACCACGACGCCCGCCCTGCTCGAGGCCGAGCGGATCACGGTGGCGCTCGCGGCCTTCGAGACGATCTGGCTCCCGGTGCTCGACCGCCCCGACCGGCCCTCCCGCGACTGGTCACGGCTCCGGCTCGTCATGGCCGTCGGCGTCCCGGAGCGGCTGCGGACGATGGCCGACCGCGTCCCGCAGGCGGTGCACGTCTCGTGCGTGGCCATGACCGAGTCGTCGGCCTTCCTCGCCCTCGGCCGCCTCGACGACCCGCTCGAGGCCCGGTTGACCACCGGCGGCCACCCGATGCCGGGGATGCGCTGCCGGGTGATCGACCCGGAGACCGGCGCCGACCTGCCGCCCGGGACGCCCGGCGAGCTCCTGTTCCGCGGGCCCACCGCCTTCGACGGGTACTTCCGCGACCCGGAGGCGACGGCGGCGACGATCGACGCGCAGGGCTGGGTGCACACCGGGGACGTGGTGACCGTCGACGCCGACGGCCGCGTCACCTTCCGGTCGCGCCTCAAGGACATGCTCAAGGTCGGCGGCGAGAACGTGTCCGCCGCCGAGATCGAGGACCACCTGCTGGGTCACCCGGCGGTCGGTGTCGTCGCCGTCGTCGCGGCGCCGGACGCCCGCTACGTCGAGGTGCCCGCCGCGTTCGTCCAGCTCGCGCCCGGGGCGTCGGCGACCGCCGAGGAGCTGATCGCCCACTGCGTCGGGCAGGTCGCGAGCTTCCGGGTGCCGCGGTACGTGCGGTTCGTGACCGAGTGGCCGATGTCCGGCACGAAGATCCGCAAGGTGGAGCTGCGCGCCCGGATCGCCGACGAGCTCGCCGCGGCGGGTATCACCGAGGCGCCGCGGGTGGGGAGCCGCGCGTGACGGCGCCGGCCCCCGCGGACCTCGCGGGGTGGCGGTTGCCCGGCGGCACCTGCCGGGTGGAGGGCTGGGAGAGCCTGCTGCTCCACGACGCGGTGCGGTCCCCGCGCTCGCCGCGGCCGCACCCGATCTGGGCGTTCCTCGCCCCGCAGCGGGGGATGGGCCTGAGCCTGGCCGCGCTGTTCGAGGCCCTCGGCTGCCCGCTGGACGCCGGGCCACTGCTCGGCACCTTCGGGGCCCGCTGCGTCGGCCCGCTCGCCCTCGACGTCGAGTACGAGGTGAGCGGCGGCGTCACGAGCGTCCGCCGCCGTACCGGCCGGGTCCTCGGCACGGTGGACGAGGTCGAGGTGGTGCTCGACCTGCGGCGCGCCGATGGCGCCCCCGTGCTCACCGCGACCTACGGCTTCGTGCTCCCGCGACGGGACGTGCCGACGATGGAGGCACCGGTGGGCGAGCCGCGGTCGCCGACGGAGCGCCCACCGCCGGACCCGGGGCCCGAGCACGCCGGACCGTCGCTGACCGTCCGCGAGGACGAGATGAAGCTCCTGGCCCTGCTGCTGCGCGACCCGAACCCCGTCCACATCGACCCCGACGCCGCGGCCGCGCTGGGCTTCGGGCGGACGTGCGTCAACCAGGGCCCCGCCAACCTCGCGTACGCGCTCGGCTTCCTGACCGCGCGCCACCCCGACGCGGCGCTCGTCGCGTTCGGCGCCCGCTTCCGCGCCACCGTCGTGGCGGGCGACGTGGTCACGCCGGTGCTCGGCGGCGGCGGGACGCTCGCGCTGCGCCTCGCGGACGGCCGCGACGCCGTGACCGGGCGTGCCGAGCTGCGGCACGCGCCGGAGGAGTGAGCGCGGCGTGCCCGGAACGTTGTGATCGGTACCACCACGACCTAAACTAACGGTCGTTTGGTAGCGACGAGCGGAGGCTCATGGCTCTCGACGACGCGAGCACGGCGCTGCTGACGCAGCTCGGGGAGAGCGGTCTCCCGCCGATCAGCGACATGACCCCGGAGCAGGCCCGCGGGCTCGGGCCGGCGCTGGCCGAGATGTACGGGCCGGGGCCGGACGTGGAGCTGGTCGTGGAGCCGGCGGACGCGCCGGTCCCGGCGCGGGTGATCGTGCCCGGGGGTACGCCGCAGGGCGTCGTCGTCTACTACCACGGCGGCGGCTGGGTGATCGGGGCGCTGGACGAGTTCGAGACGCTTGGCCGGACCCTGGCCGTGCGCACCGGCTGCGTCGTGGTGAGCGTCGACTACCGGCTCGCGCCCGAGCACCGATACCCGACCGCGGTCGACGACGCCTGGGCTGCGCTGCGCTGGGTCGACGAGCAGGTCGAGACCCTCGCCGGCGCGCGCGTGCCGGTGATCGTCGCCGGCGACTCCGCGGGCGGCAACCTCGCCGCCATCGTCGCCCGCCGCGCCCGGGACGAAGGCGGACCGGCGCTCGCCGCGCAGGTGCTCGTCTACCCCGTCACCGACGCGAACGTCGACCGGCCGTCGTACACCGACCCGGCCAACCAGCTCATCGTCAGTCGCGGCGCCATGATCTGGTTCTGGGGCCACTACGCCCCGGACCCGGCGACGCGGGGCGAGCCCGACGCGTCGCCGCTGCGCGCCGAGGACCTCGCCGGGCTGCCGCCCGCCGCCGTCCTGCTCGCCGAGCACGAGCCGCTGCTCGACGAGGGGCAGGCCTACGCCCAGCGCTTGTCCGAGGCCGGCACCACGGTCTCGACGCTCCTCGTGCCCGGCCAGATGCACGGCTTCTTCACCCTGCTCACCCTGCCCGGCGCCGCCCTGGGGATGGACTTCGTCGTCGACGAGATCGCGAAGCACCTCGTCCCGTCGTCCTGAGGCGGCTCCGATCACCCCGGAGGGGATCCCGTGACCGACACCCTCGAGCAGTCCGCCACCCGCGGCACCGCCACCCGGCGCGTCGACGCCCTCGTCGTCGGCGCCGGCCTGTCCGGGCTCTACATGCTCCACCGCTTCCGCGGTCTCGGCCTGGACACGGTCGTGCTCGAGGCCGGGGGTGACATCGGCGGGACCTGGTACTGGAACCGCTACCCCGGCGCGCGCTGCGACGTGGAGAGCATGGAGTACTCGTACTCGTTCGACCCGGAGCTCGAGCAGGACTGGGAGTGGTCGGAGAAGTACCCGACGCAGCCGGAGATCCTGCGCTACGTCCACCACGTCGCCGATCGCTTCGGCCTGCACGACGGGGTCCGCCTCGACACACGCGTGGCGTCGGCGCACTTCCGCGACCGCGACGGCCGGTGGACGGTGACCACCGAGGGAGGCGAGGTCTGGGACACCGAGCAGCTGGTGATGGCCACCGGCTGCCTGTCGACCTCGAAGCTGCCCGAGATCCCCGGCGTCGAGACCTTCGTCGGGCGGACCCTCCACACCGCGCACTGGCCGCACGAGGGCGCCGACTTCACCGGCCGGCGGGTCGCGGTGATCGGCACCGGGTCGTCGGGCATCCAGGCGATCCCGCTGATCGCCGACGAGGCCGCCGATCTCACGGTGTTCCAGCGCACCGCGAACTTCAGCATGCCGGCCAACAACGCCCCCCTGGACCCGGAGGCGCAGGCCGAGCGCAAGCGCGGCTACCCCGAGCACCGGAAGGCCGCGCGCGAGTCCGGCTTCGGCATCCCGGTACCCGCGGCCACCCAGTCGGCGCTCGAGGTCGACCCCGAGGAACGGCGCGCCCGGTACGAGGCGACGTGGGGCCGCAACCTGGTCGGGATGCTGACCTCCTACACCGACAGCATCGTCGACCCGGCAGCCAACGAGACCGCCGCGGAGTTCGTCCGCGAGAAGATCCGCGGCATCGTCCACGACCCGGAGACCGCGGAGACGCTCTGCCCGCGCGACCACCCGTTCGGCACCAAGCGGCCGTGCCTGGACAGCGGGTACTACGCGACGTTCAACCGCGAGCACGTGCAGCTGGTCGACCTCAAGAAGACCCCGCTGACCGAGATCACCGCGCGGGGCCTGCGCACCACGGAGCGGGAGTACGAGGTGGACGACCTCGTCTTCGCCACCGGCTTCGACGCCATGACCGGCAGCCTCGCCGCGATCGACCTGCGCGGGCGGGACGGGAAGAGGCTGGCGGACGCGTGGGCCGACGGCCCGGTCACGCACCTCGGCCTGCAGGTCGCGGGCTTCCCGAACCTCTACACGATCACCGGGCCCGGCAGCCCCTCGGTGCTGTCGAACATGATGGTGTCGATCGAGCAGCACGTGGACTTCGTCGCCGACGCCGTGCGCTACGCCCACGAGCGCGGCGCCACGGTGATCGAGTCGACCGAGGAGGCCGCGCAGGGCTGGACCGACCACGTCCGCGAGGTCGGCGACTACACGCTCTACCCGCAGGCGAACTCCTGGTACATGGGCGCCAACGTGCCGGGCAAGCCACGCGTGTTCATGGCGTACATCGGCGGCGTGGGCGCCTACCGCCAGCACTGCGACCAGCTCGCGGCCGACGGCTACACCGGGTTCGCGTTCTCGTCAGCCTGACCCCTGGCCCCGCACGTGGTGCCGACGCCGGCGCCACCCGAGGACCTCACCCTCGCGGTCGATCTCCATCTCGTAGACCGCGAGGATGTCCATCGTCGGCGGCGTGCGGCGGGTCTCGACGACGTCGACGGTCACCGTCCACACCTCGCCGGCGCGGCGCACGCCGACCAGCCCGTCCCAGCGCCAGCCCAGGGCCTCCGCCTGCTCGCGCGCCACGCCGAGGATCTGCCGCGCGCCGAGAGCCCGGTCCTCGTCCATGTCCCTCCATCCCCACGGTCGGCCGCGACGAACCGTCCGGAGCCGTCGGGAAAATCCTTCGGAGAAAATCCGGCGGGCATGTCGATCCGGTGCCGGTCCCGTTCGACGCCTGGGTGAGGGAGCGGCAACGGGCCGCTCACCACACCGCCCCGGAGGTCCCGATGTCCACCACCACCACCGCCACCACCACCACCACCACCGGCACCACCGGCACCACCACCGGCGTCGCCTCGCTGCTGCTCGCCGGCTCGGCGGCCACCGTCGCCGCGGCCGTCGCCACCTCGGCCGTCGCCGCCGCCGGCCAGGCCGTCGGCGTCGGCACCGCCGTCGCCGGCGCGCCGATCCCGGTGTCCGGCTTCGCCGTCCTGACGGCCATCTTCTCGGTGCTCGGGCTGGTCATCGCCACGGCGCTGCGCCGCTTCGCCCGCCACCCGCGCACCACGTGGATCCGCACCACCGTCGTGCTGACCGTGCTGTCCTTCGTGCCGGACGTGCTCGCCGACGCCGGGATCGCCACGAAGGCGCTGCTGATCCTGACCCACGTCGTCGCCGCTGCCATCGTGATCCCCGCGGTCGCACGCCGGCTGGCCTGACGACCGCCTCGCCCCCGAGGCCCGCACCGAAGGAGCAGTGCCGTGCACTACCTGATGAGCGTCGAGCTCGACCAGAGCGGCCCCGGGCCCACCGACGAGGAGCGGGAGAGGAACCTCGCCCGGGTGGGCGCGGTCAACGACCGCATGAAGTCAGCAGGCATCTGGGTGTTCGCCGGGGGCCTGCTGCCCTACGACAGCGCCACCGTCGTCCGCGTGGAGAACGGCTCCACCACCATGACCGACGGTCCGTTCGCCGAGACGAAGGAGCAGCTCGCCGGGTTCTGGGTCATCGAGGTCGACGACCTCGACGCGGCGCTGGCCTGGGCCGAGAGGTGCGCGGAGGCGTGCGAGGCGCCGATCGAGGTCCGCCCCTTCGACGGGCTCGCCTGAGGCGGGTGTCCGATGGTCGAGCTCCGCTCCGCTTCGTCTCCCGCCGTGGACCTCACCAGCGTCTACCGCGCCGAGTACGGCCGCTGCGTCGCCACCGTGGCCCGCCTCCTCGGCGACATCGGGCTCGCCGAGGAAGCCGTCCAGGACGCGTTCGCGGTGGCCACGGAGAGGTGGGGCGAAGAGGTCCCTCCCGACAACCCGGGCGCCTGGATCGTCACCACCGCCCGTCGGCGGGCCATCGACCGGCTGCGCCGCGAGTCGACCCGCGAGGCCCGCCACACCCAGGCCCTGCTGCTGCACGGTCCGGACGAGGACGAGGAGGTGGGACCGGTGCGCGACGACCAGCTGCGCCTGATCTTCACCTGCTGCCACCCGGCGCTCTCGCCGCTCGCGCAGACCGCGCTCACCCTGCGCCTGCTCGGCGGCCTGGAGGTGCCGGAGATCGCCCGGGCCTACGTCGTGCCCGAGGCGACCATCTCCCAGCGCATCGTGCGGGCCAAGAAGAAGATCCGCGACGCCGGCATCCCGTACCGGGTGCCCGGCGAGGCGGAGCTGCCCGCCCGGCTGCCGCCGGTGCTCACCGTGCTCTACCTGGTGTTCAACGAGGGCTACACCGCGACCGCGGGCCCGCTGCTGCGCACCGACCTCTCCGCCGAGGCGGTGCGCCTGGCCCGGGCGCTGGCCGACCTCATGCCCGACGAGCCGGAGGTGCTCGGCCTGCTGGCGCTGCTGCTGCTCACCGAGGCCCGGCGCCCGGCGCGGGTCGGGCCGTCCGGCGAGCTGGTGACGCTGGCCGAGCAGGACCGCACGCTCTGGGACCGGGCACTGATCGCCGAAGGGCACGAGCTCGTGCGCCGCTGCCTGCGTCGCGACCGCCCCGGTCCGTACCAGATCCAGGCGGCCATCGGTGCCGTGCACACCGACGGCCCGGCCACCGACTGGCCGCAGGTGCTGGCGCTCTACGACCAGCTCCTGGCGCTCGTCCCGACGCCGATCGTCGCGCTCAACCGCGCCGTCGCCCTCGCCGAGGTGCAGGGGCCCGCGGTCGCGCTCGCGGCCGTCGAGGAGCTGGACATCCCCGGCTACCACCTGCTGCCGGCCACCCGCGCCGACCTGCTGGCCCGGCTGGGCCGCGTCGACGAGGCCCGCGCCGCCTACGACGAGGCGCTCGCCCTGGCCGGCAACGACACCGAACGCGCGTTCCTGCAGGACCGACGGGCCCGCCTCGCACCGTGACCCCGGGCCTCACACGACGAGCGAGGTCTGCACCGAGTAGTGGGACGCGCGGTAGATGTGCCGGCCGAGCTCGACGAAGCGCCCGGTGTCGTCGTAGACCAGGCGTTCCATCGTCACGCAGGCGGCCGGCTCGGTCTCGCCGAGCAGCTCCGCCTCCTCCGTGGTCACCAGCCGGGCGCCGATGGTCTGGTGGGCGATCGCGAACACGACGCCCTGGCTGCGCAGCGTCGCGTACAGCCCGCGCTCGGCCAGGTCCTCGTCGGTGAGACGGAACCGGGCCGGCAGGTAGTTCCTCATGATCGCCAGCGGTTCGCCGTCGGCGGAGCGCAGACGGCGGATACCGGTCAGCGGCTCGGTGAGGTCCAGCGCGTCGTCGACGCCGAGATCCTCGGCGTTGCCCCCGGAGCGCTCGAGCAGCACGGTCGACGGCGTCCGACCCGACAGCGCCAGGTCGTCGTGGAGGCTGGACAGCTTGACGGCGCGACGGATCGGCGGGGCGACCACCTGCGTCCCGACGCCGCGCTTGCGCACGAGCAGGCCCTTCTTGACCAGTTCCTGGATGGCCTGGCGGGCCGTGGGCCGGGCGAGGCCGAGCCGGGTGGTCATCGCGAGCTCGTTCTCCAGCCGGTCCCCGGGACGGAGCCGGCCGTCGTGGATCGCCTGTTCGAGGGCCAGGGCGAGCTGGTGGTAGAGCGGCACCGGACTGGAACGGTCGAGGTCGACGTCCAGCTCGACGGGCCCCGCGGCGACGGTCATGACGGCCAGCGTAGCGGCTCGGTCCGACATTGCTCTCTATGACTCTATGTCTGGACAAAGTATTGACGGCGCCGCCCGTGGCTCCTTAACGTCCTCGTCACCGCCGCGGGACCTCCTCGGCGCGCTGACATCGCCCGCGGCCACCCGCCGCCGAGCCGTCGACGAGGACAGCCATGAGCACCGACCAGACGCCCCGCGCGCCGGAGGTCCTGACCTTCGGGCGCAGCGGGGTCGACATCTACCCGCTGCAGACCGGTGTGGGCCTCGAGGACGTCGAGACGTTCGGCAAGTTCCTCGGCGGCACCACGGCCAACGTCGCCGTCGCGGCCGCCCGCCTGGGTCGGCGCTCGGCGATCATCACCGGGGTCGGCGACGACCCGTTCGGTCGCTACGTACGCCGCGAGCTGCGCCGGCTCGGTGTCGACGACGGCCACGTGGTCGTCGACCCGCACCACCTCACCCCGGTCACGTTCTGCGAGATCTTCCCGCCGGACGACTTCCCGCTGTGGTTCTACCGCCGCCCGACCGCGCCCGACCTGCAGGTCCGCACGGCCGACGTCGACCTCGACACCGCGCGGGACGCGGACCTGCTGTGGCTGTCGGTCACCGGGCTGTCCGAGGAGCCCAGCCGCCAGACCCACCACGATGTCCTGGACGCCCGCGGCTCGGGAGACGCAGCGAAGCGGAGCTCGACCCACGAGGGGGCGCAGCACACGGTCCTCGACCTCGACTACCGGCCGATGTTCTGGCCGGACGCCGCCACCGCCACCGGCGAGGTCCAGAAGGTCCTCGGCCAGGTCACCGTCGCGGTCGGCAACCGCGAGGAGTGCGAGGTCGCGGTGGGGGAGACCGACCCCGAGCGGGCCGCGGACGCCCTGCTCGAGGCCGGGGTGCAGATCGCCGTGGTGAAGCAGGGCCCCCGCGGCGTCCTCGGCAAGACCCGTGACGGGGTGCGCGTGGAAGCACCGCCCCTCCCCGTGACCCCGCTCAACGGGCTCGGTGCCGGCGACAGCTTCGGCGGATCGCTCGCGCACGGCCTGCTCGCGGGCTGGCCCCTGGAGACGGTGCTGCACCGCGCCAACGCCGCCGGGGCCATCGTCGCCTCCCGGCTCGAGTGCTCCACCGCCATGCCGACCCCCGACGAGATCGACCACCTCCTCGAGAAGGGCTCCTCGTGAGCGAGTTCGCCACGTCCTACGAGGGCGTCACCGACATCCGTGCCCGCGAGCCCGGCCGGGTGCGCAAGCTGCTCTCGACCCGCCGCCGCCGCCCTTTCGTGCCGGTCGACGGCCGCCTGATGATCGTCGCCGCCGACCACCCCGCGCGCGGGGCGCTCTCCGCCCGCGGCCGTGCCGACGCGATGGCGAGCCGTCCCGAGCTGCTCGACCGGCTGCGGACCGCGCTCGGGCGTCCCGGCGTGGACGGCGTGCTCGCCACCGCCGACATCCTCGAGGACCTCCTGCTGATGGGGGCGCTGGAGGACAAGGTCGTGGTCGCGTCGATGAACCGCGGCGGGCTGGCCGGCGCCCGCTTCGAGATGGACGACCGGATGACCGGGTACGACGTGCAGGGCGTCGTCGACGCCGGCTTCGACGCCGCCAAGATGCTCACCCGCATCGACTACGACGACCCGGGCACCGTCGCGACCCTGCAGGCGTGCGCCGACGCGGTCAGTGGTCTCAACCGCGCCGAGCTCGTCGCGATGGTGGAGCCCTTCATCTCCCGCCGCGTGGAGGGCAAGGTCGTCAACGACCTCTCGCCCGAGGCCGTCGTGAAGTCGATCCACATCGCCCAGGGCCTCGGCGCGGCCAGCGCCTACACGTGGATGAAGCTCCCGGTGGTGGAGGAGATGGAGCGCGTCATGGACGCGACCACCCTCCCGACGCTGCTGCTGGGCGGCGACCCCGCCGGCGCCCCGGACGACACCTACGCCTCGTGGCAGCGGGCCCTGGCCCTGCCGTCGGTGCGCGGCCTCATCGTCGGCCGCGCGCTGCTCTACCCCGCCGACGGCGACGTCGCCGCCGCCGTCGACACCGCCGTCTCGCTGGTGCGGCCGGGGGTGGCGTCGTGACCACGGCCCTGCGCACGGCCCTGCACACCCAGCTCCACCTGCCCGCCGGGAGCGCCGCCACCCACGGCTACGACCTCGAGATCACCCCCGAGGTCGCCGGGTGGACCCACTCCGCCCTGCGCGTGCTCAGCCTCGCCGCCGGCGCCGAGCACACCCTCGACACCGCCGGCGAGGAGATGATCGTGGTCCCGCTGGGCGGCGGGGTCGACGTGGAGGTGGGCGCCGAGGCGTGCCGTCTGGAGGGCCGTCGCGACGTCTTCGCCGGCCCGACCGACGTCGCCTACCTCCCGATCCGCAGCACCGCGACGCTCCGGGCCGTCGAGGGGCCGGCCCGGATCGCGCTGACCGGAGCGCGCACCGACGTCGTCCTGCCGTTCCGCCACGTGGCGACGGCCGACGTCCCCGTGGAGCTGCGCGGCGCCGGCTCCTGCAGCCGACAGGTGCGCAACTTCGGCGCCGCCGGCGTGTTCGAGGCCGGCGCGTTGATCGCCGTCGAGGTGATCACCCCGGGCGGGAACTGGTCGAGCTACCCCGCCCACAAGCACGACGAGGAGACCGACACCGAGTCGGCCCTCGAGGAGATCTACTACTACGAGATCGCCCCGGGCCCGCACGGCGAGCCCGGTCTCGGCTTCCACCGCACCAGTGCCTCGGGTGCGGGTGACCCCGCCGATCCCGTCGACGTCCTCGTCGAGGTCCACGACCGCGACACCGTGCTCGTCCCGCACGGCTGGCACGGGCCGTGCGCCGCTGCCCCGGGCCACGACATGTACTACCTCAACGTCATGGCCGGCCCCGGCGAGCGGGCCTGGCGCATCACCGACCACCCCGACCAGGCCTGGGTCCGCACCACCTGGGCGGACCAGGTCGTCGACCCGCGACTGGCAGGTCACCCATGAGCGAGACCGTCCGCCTCACCGTCTCCCAGGCGCTCGTGCGCTTCCTCGGTGCGCAGTTCTCCGAGCGCGACGGCGTCGAGCAGAAGCTGTTCGCCGGCTGCTTCGGCATCTTCGGCCACGGCAACGTCGCCGGCGTCGGCCAGGCGCTGCTCGAGGCCGAGCTCGCCGAGCCCGAGCTCCTGCCCTACGTCCTCGGGCGCAACGAGCAGGCCATGGTGCACGCGGCCGCCGCCTACGCCCGGATGCGCGACCGCCTGCAGACCTGGGCCGTGTCCACCAGTGTCGGCCCCGGCGCGACCAACATGGTCACCGGCGCCGCGCTGGCCACCATCAACCGCCTGCCGGTGCTCCTGCTGCCGGCGGACACGTTCGCCGATCGCGCCGCGTCGCCGCTGCTGCAGGAACTGGAGCTGCCGTCGTCCGGCGACGTCACCGTCAACGACTGCTTCCGCCCGGTGTCGCGCTACTTCGACCGCGTCTGGCGCCCCGAGCAGCTGCCCTCCGCCCTGCTCGCGGCGATGCGGGTGCTGACGGACCCGGCCGAGACCGGCGCGGTGACGGTCTGCTTCCCGCAGGACGTGCAGGCCCAGGCCCACGACTGGCCGGTCGAGCTGTTCACGAAGCGGGTGTGGCACGTCGCGCGCCCCCTGCCCGAGCGTGCCGCGCTCGCGCGGGCCGCCGAGGCGATCCGGTCGGCCCGCCGGCCGCTGG
>CADCTH010000085.1 GCA_902805495.1 uncultured Actinomycetospora sp. | reverse complement strand
GACCACGGCGGGCTGCGGCTGCTGCGTGCCGGGCGCCGCCGGAACCGCGGCCACCTCGTCGCCGACCGGCTCTTCTCCCACCTCGCCGACCGCGACCCGGCCGGCTGGGCGGTGCCGGAGGCGTTCGCCCGCGAGCTGTGGGGCCACCTCGCCCCCGACGAGCGCGCACGCGTCGCCCACGTCGCCCTGGCCCGCGGCGACGACCAGGTCGCGCTGTGGCTCGCCACCCAGGTCCCGCCCGACGACCTCGAGCCCGAGGCCCTCTACCGCCTCGGCGTCACGCTCGCCGACCGCTCGGCGGCGCACACCCCCGAGCCCGGCCGCTGGGACGGCGGCGCGCTGCGCTGGCTGACCTCCGCCCTGGACCGCGCCGACCCCGACCTGGTCCGGCGGGCGCACCAGCAGATCCTGCTGATCGAATCGCGCCGCGACCGCCGCGACGGCATCCCGGGGGCCCGCGTCGCGACCGACGACGCGCCCTCACGTCGGCAGCTGATCCGACTCAGGGTGCGCGACCCGGCGCAGGGAGCGGTCGGCGAGCGTGAGCACCAGGAACACGACGGCGGCGGCCAGCATGACGAGGGCGAGCTCGTGCATCCCCGTCGTGGTGGCGCCGTCGCGGAAGACGATGCCGCTGGCGGCTGACGCGGTGATCGCGCCGAGGTAGAAGAACGTCCGCATCAGCCCGGCCGAGGACCCGAGGCGCCCGGCGTCGGCCTGGCGGTAGACGGCGTTCTGGTTCGCGAGGTTGTTCAGGCCCTGCGGCACCCCGGCGACGACACCGAGCAGCAGGAGGAACCAGAACGCACTCTGCGGCTGGACGAGCAGCAGCAGCCCCGCGAGCACGACCTGCCCGACCGCGCCGACGAGGAGCTTGCCGCGGATCTCCTCGCGCCGGCCGGTGATCGTCGAGACGACCAGCCCCGCCCCGAACACCGGCAGCAGCACGAGCCCCGCCACCTGGGGCGAGAGCCCGCGGCCCTGCTCGAGCCACTGCGTGTAGCCGTAGAGCAGCGCGTACGACGTGACCGCGGCGAGCAGCGAGCGCGCGTAGGTCGCGAGCAGCGGGAGATTGCCGCCGAGCAGGCGCAGGTCGAGGAACGGCTCCGGGACGCGCAGCTCCCACACCACGAGCCCGGCGCCGGCGAGGGCGGCGAGCACCGGCAGCCACCAGAGGTCGGCGCTCAGGTGGGTCAGGAACAGCAGCAGCGTGACGAGGGCGGCCACGAACAGGGCGATGCCGACGGGGTCGACCGCGCGCACGACGTCGCCGGCCCGGTGGCGCCCCGAGGGCGCGGCGCGCGGGAGGTGGAGCACGCCGAGCACGAGGCAGGCCAGGGCGAGGGGGACGTTGACGGTGAACGTCGCGCGCCACCCGCCGAGGCCGATGAGGAAGCCGCCGAGCGTCGGCCCGATGACGGCGACGGTCTGGGTGGAGACGGCGAGGACGGTGAGCACGGCCGCGGGGCTGTCGCGCCCGGTGCGTCCGGCCTCGCCACGGATGAGCGTCATCGCCGCCGGATAGCCCGAGCACGTGCCGAGCCCGATGAGCACGCGGGCGAGCACCAGGACCCCGATCGACGGGGCGAGCGCACCGACGAGCCCGCCGACGCCCACGAGCACAGCGCCGGCGAGGAAGAGCCGGCGCGGCCCGTAGAGGTCGACGAGGCGCCCGACGACCGGCTGGCCGATCGCCGTCGCGAGGTACAGACCGGACACCAGCCACGCGGTCTGCGCGGCCGGGGCGCCCAGCGCGACCCCGATCGGCACCAGCGCGACGGCGATCATCGACGAGTTGATCGGGTTGAGGATCGCCCCGAGCACCATGGGCGCGACGAGCCGGCGGTCGAAGCGGTCCGGCGCGGGTGTGGTCGGCGTCGTGATCGCCCCCGTCAGCGCAGGTCGGTGTGCTCCGCGATGCGGCCGGCGAAGTCGGCGGTGTCCAGCGTGGCCGGGGGGTGCTCGGCGAGGAAGCGCAGCAGCCGCTCGGCGAAGGCCACGGGCTGGTCGCAGTGCGGGAAGTGCCCGGCGCCCTCGAACAGGGCGAGCTCGCTGCCGGGCGCCAGCTCGTGGGCGCGCCGCCCGTGCGCGACGGGGATCAGGGTGTCGGCGGTGCCCCAGGCGACGAGCAGGGGGAGGTCCGCGGCCAGGTCGAGGCGGGAGGTGGCGCGGACGCGCTGCCCGCCGCTGTCGATGACGCTGCGCGCGGTGTGCACGAAGGCGCGCCGGTGGATCGGGTCGGCGAGCGAGGCGAACGCCCGGCCCGACTCCCACGTCGAGGGGGAGAAGCGCCGCGACACCCGCCGTCCGGCCCCCGCCACGAGCCGCCGTGCCGCGCCGACCACGCCGGCCCCGGCGATCACGGGCAGCACCCACTCCGCGGCCGGCAGCGTGGCCGCGCGCAGGGCCGGGCTGACCTCGCGGCCCAGGCCGCCGGAGTCGATGAGCACGAGCCGGGCGGTGTGCTGCGGGAACTGGAACGCGAACTGCTGCGCGATGCCGCCGCCCAGCGAGTGCCCGACGATCGTCGCGCGCTGGTACCCCAGCGAGACCAGCAGGTCGCGCAGGCCCGTCGCGTAGCCGCCGAGCGAGTAGTCGGCCCACGGCGCCGACGACGACCCGTGCCCGAGCAGGTCGGGGGCGACGAAGCGGCGCCGGTCGCGGCGTCGCGCCATCTGCGCGAGCAGCGGGCTCCACGTGTGCGCCGACCCGGCGATGCCGTGGATGAGCAGGACGAGCTCGCCGTCGCGCTCGTCGACCAGGCCCTCGACGGGCGCGGAGTCCCAGAACGCGACCTCGTCGCCGTGCAACGTCGCCTGCCGCCGCCGGGTGCGCCGCCGCAGGGGAGTGGTCGTCCGGTCGTCGTCCGTCACGCGGTTCCCTTCGCCGGTCCGTCGGGAGGGTTCCCCGTGGGACGGCCGCGACGCGTCGGGCGGGCGTGAGCCACGTCCCCAGGGCTCAGCCGCCTGTGAGCTGGGCCGTCGGGCCGACCTGCCGCTCCCAGCGGTTCAGGGCCTCGACGAAGTAGTAGTCGCCGAACATGATCCCCGAGTCCTGCTGGCCGTCGGGCAGGTTCTGGGTGCCGTGCAGCAGGATCGAGCGGAACGGGGTGTCGCGCGCGAGGTACGGCGGCGCCGACAGCGACGCGAGCATCCCGCGCGCGGCGTCGACGTCGCCCGCGCGGCCCGGGTCCAGCTGGCTCAGCTCGAGCAGCGCGCTGGCGGTGATGGCGGCAGCCGAGGAGTCGCGGGGCTGTGGCGGCGCCTGCGGGACGTCGAAGTCCCAGTACGGCACGCGGTCCGGGGGCAGGTGGGCGACGAACCAGTCGGCGGTGCGGCGCGCGGTGTCGAGGTAGCGCGGGTCGCGGGTGTAGCGGTACGCCGTGGTGAACCCGTACACCGCCCACGCCTGCCCGCGCGCCCACGTCGAGTCCTCGCGGAAGCCCTGCTCGGTGTACAGCCGCTGCAGCGCGCCGGTGTTCTGGTCGTAGCCGCCGAACATCGTGGTGCTGCCGTCGGGGCGCACGAGGTCGGTGATGGTGCGGTCGGCGTGCCGACGCGCGATGTCGGCGTACTGCGGGCGCCCGTTCTGCGCCGCCCACCACAGCAGCTCCAGGTTCATCATCGCGTCGACGTTGACCTGGTACTTCTCGGCGTCGTCGCGGTCGTCCCACACACGGATCAGCCCGACGGTCGGGTTGAACCGGGCGGCGAGCGTGTCCGCGGCGGCGAGGGCGGTCTGCTTCGCGGCCTCGTCGCCGGTGAGCTGGTGGTCGACCGCGAAGGTCATGAACATCTTGAAGCCGAGGTCGGTGTCGTCGTGCGACGTCTCGGCCTGCAGGGGGGCCTGCCAGCGCTCGGCGCGGTCGCGCCACACGGGGTCGCGGGTGCGCTCGAAGACGCGCCACAGCGTCGCGGGCAGGAACCCGGCGGTCCAGTCGTCGGCGCCCTCGGTCAGCCACGTGCCGTCCGGGTTCGTGCGCACCGGGTAGGCCGGCGGCGCCAGGGAGTCGGCGGTGGCGGCGAGCTGGGCGTCGGCGTCGGCGAGCACCGGGCCGGCGGGAGCGGTGGGCGCCGCGGCGGCG
>CADCTH010000084.1 GCA_902805495.1 uncultured Actinomycetospora sp. | reverse complement strand
GCCCGCCGGGTGGGCCGTCGCGCCGGCGAGGAACAGCCCGTCCACGGCGGTGTCGGGGCGGCCGAGCCCGGGCGTCGGGCGGAACACGAGCATCTGGTGGATCTGCGCCGTGCCCTGCATCAGCGCGCCGCCGACCAGCGACGGGTCCTGCGCCTGCAGGTCGCCCGGGCGGGAGACGCGCCGCGCGACGACGCGGTCCCCGAAGCCGGGCGCGTGGCGCTCGATCACCGCGGTCATCCGCCGCACCTGCTCGTCGAGCTCGGCCTCGGTGTGCTCGCGGGAGTGCGGGAGGTGGGTGTACGCCCACACCGACTCGGTGCCCGCCGGTGAGCGCGACGGGTCGGCCAGCGTCATCTGCCCGAACAGCATGAACGGCGTTTCCGGCATGCGGCCCGCGTCGAGGTCGGCGCCGAAGTCGACGAGCCCCTCGGTGTCGCCGCCGAGGTGGATCGTGCCGGCCTCGCGGGCCTCGGGCGCGGTCCACGGGACGGGGCCGGACAGCGCCCAGTCGATCTTGAGGATGGCGTCGTCCCACTGGAAGCGCGCGAGGTCGTCGACCAGGCGCGCGGGGAGGTGCTCGACGCCGACGAGGTCGCGCAGCAGCAGCGGGGCGGGCACGTCGGCGAGGACGGCGCGCCGGGCGCGGACCACCGATCCGCCCGCGTCCTGCACGCCGACGGCCCGGCCGCCCTCGACCAGCACCCGCGTGACGGGCCGCGAGCACTCGACGGTCCCGCCGCGGGTCCGCAAGCTGGCGACGAGCGCCTCGGCGATCTTTCCCGACCCGCCCTTCGGCACCGGGAAGCCGACGTCCTGGGCCAGCATCGAGAGCAGCCAGCCGAACGCCGTGCTCGCGGTCTGGGTGACGCCGAGGTCGGTGTGCAGCGCGTTGCCGGCGATCAGCACCCGCGCGCCCTCGCCGTCGAACTCCTCCTGGCCGAACCGGATCGCGGGCAGCAGCATCCGCCGCGCGAGCCGCAGCGCGTCGGGCCCGCCGAGCGTCCGCAGCACCCGCGTCGCGTCCTTGACCGGCGGGAACGGGCCGAGGAACGCGGCGATCAGCGGGTCGCGCAGCCGCTGCCACTCGTCGGCGAGCCGGCGCCAGGCGTCGCCGTCACCCGGGGCGAAGCGGTCGAGCGAGGCGGCGGTGACGTCGACGTCGCGCGAGAGCAGCACTCCCCGGTCGTCGGACAGGACGTGGGCCAGCGGGGCGGGCGCGTGGCGCCACTCCAGCCCGTGCGCCTCGAGGTCGAGCCCGCGCAGCACCGGCGACACGTAGCCCATGGGGTGGAACGCGCTGCCGAGGTCGTTGAGGTAGCCGGGCGCGGTGATCTCCTCGGTGCGCGTGGCGCCGCCCGGCGCGTCCGCCGCCTCGAGGACCGTGACCGACCAGCCCTGGTCGGCGAGCAGGTTGGCCGCCACCAGTCCGTTGTGCCCCGCGCCGACGACCACGGCGTCGGCGGTCTCGGTGCTCGTGGTCAGCGCGCTGGCCCGTGTCATGGGCGCAGTCTTCCCGGTGTGGTCGGTGGGAACCGCGCGTACCCGACGACCGTGAGCACCCCACTCCGACGGCGTCGTCGCGGCGGTGGTCGCCGGGGCGTGCTCGAGGCCGCCGACAGCGCCGACGCCGTCGTCTACACAGTGACCCGCCCGGCGCGCGTCCATGATCGCTCCGGGTGCTCCGGCGACCCCGCCAGGCGGGCCGGGAGGAGCAGCCGTAGCGATCATGGGTCGACCGGCACCCCGATCACCGCAACCCCTCCCCTACGGCGCGGTAGACCCGGAGAATCGCGACCATGAGCACCCGGCTGTGGCATCCGTTCTCCGACATGGCGGCGGTGGACGGGAACGAGTTCGTCGTCGACCGCGCCGAGGGCGTGTGGGTCTACGACGAGGACGGGCGGCGCTACCTCGACGGGTGCGCGAGCCTCTGGTACGCCAACGCGGGGCACGGCCGCCAGGAGATCGTGCAGGCCGCGATGAACCAGATGAGCAAGCTCGAGGCCTACTCGTGCTTCGCCGACATCGCCAACCGTCCCGCGCTGGAGCTCGCCGAACGCCTGGCCGCGCTCGCGCCCGTCGACGACGCCAAGATCTTCTTCGGCTCGGGCGGTGCGGACGCCATCGACACGGCGGTCAAGGTCGCGCGCGCGTACTGGCAGGCGCGCGGCGAGCACCACCGCGTCCACGTCGTCTCGCGCGAGACCGGTTACCACGGCACGCACGGCTTCGGGACCTCGATCACCGGCATCCCGCCCAACCGCGACGGCTGGGGCGTGCTGCCCGGCGAGAACACGGTGGCGCCGCTGCACGACCTCGACGGCGTCGAGAAGGTGTTCGCCGAGGTCGGCCCGGAGCGGATCGCGGCGTTCGTCATCGAGCCCGTCACCGGGGCCGGCGGGGTGCACCTGCCCGTCGAGGGCTACGTCGAGGGCGTCGCCGAGCTGTGCCGGCGCCACGGCGTGCTCCTGATCATCGACGCGGTGATCGCGGGCTTCGGCCGGCTCGGCACGTGGTTCGGCATCGAGCGCTTCGGCGTGCGGCCGGACATGATCACCTTCGCCAAGGGCGTCACCAGCGGCTACCTGCCGCTCGGCGGCGTCGTCGTCTCCGGGGAGGTCGCGGCGCCCTGGTGGACCACGCCCGGCGAGCGGACCCTGCGCCACGGCCCGACCTACTCGGGGCACCCGACGTGCTGCGCCGCCGGCCTCGCGACGCTCGACGTCTACGAGCGCGAGAACCTGATCCCGCGCGGCCAGGAGCTCGAGAGCACGCTGTTCGAGGCCCTCGCCCCGCTGGTGCAGCACTCCTCCGTCCACGAGGTCCGCGCCGGCTTCGGGCTGCTCGCCGCCGTGGAGCTCGAGCCCGAGGTCCTCAGCAGCGTCCCCGACGCCCCCAACGTGCTGCTGCGCGGCGTCCGCAAGGCGGGCGTGCTCGTGCGCGGGCTGGGCAAGGGCGTCGCGGTGTCCCCGCCGCTGACCGTCACCGAGGAGGAGATCGGCATGCTCGCCGAGGCGATCCGCGCCGGTCTCGACTCGCTGCCGGTCGACGCCCCGGTGCCGGCCGCCCCGGGCGCCTGAGACCTACCGGCCCCCGAGGGCCGCGGCCAGCCGCCGGCGCGCGTCCGCCTCGCCGGTGACGCCGAGCCGGCCGGCCGCGGCGAGCTCGCG
>CADCTH010000083.1 GCA_902805495.1 uncultured Actinomycetospora sp. | reverse complement strand
TCCTGCGCGACACGCTCGAAGCCCTTGCCGAGAATGAGGGAGAGGTCCGATGAGCATCCCCGACTTCACCGACGTCGAGCTCGGCACGCCCGCGGCCCCGTCGGGCGACTGGGAGACCGCGCTCGAGGAGGCCACCGGCAAGGGCGCCGAGGACCTCGTCTGGGAGACCCCCGAGGGCATCGGCGTCAAGCCGCTCTACACCGACGCGGACCTCGAGGGCCTCGACTTCCTGCGCACCTACCCGGGCATCACGCCCTACCTGCGCGGGCCGTACCCGACGATGTACGTGACCCAGCCGTGGACCGTGCGCCAGTACGCCGGCTTCTCCACGGCCGCGGAGTCCAACGCGTTCTACCGGCGCAACCTCGCCGCCGGGCAGAAGGGTCTGTCGGTCGCCTTCGACCTGCCCACCCACCGCGGCTACGACTCCGACAACCCCCGGGTGTCCGGCGACGTCGGCATGGCCGGGGTGTCGATCGACTCGATCCTCGACATGCGCCAGCTCTTCGACGGCATCCCGCTGGACCGCATGTCGGTGTCGATGACCATGAACGGGGCCGTGCTCCCGGTGATGGCGCTCTACGTCGCCGCCGCCGAGGAGCAGGGGGTGTCGCCGGAGCAGCTGGCCGGGACCATCCAGAACGACATCCTCAAGGAGTTCATGGTCCGCAACACCTACATCTACCCGCCGAAGCCGTCGATGCAGATCATCTCGGACATCTTCAGCTACACCTCGGAGAAGATGCCGAAATTCAACTCGATCTCCATCTCCGGCTACCACATCCAGGAGGCCGGGGCCTCGGCCGACTTGGAGCTCGCCTACACGCTGGCCGACGGCGTGGAGTACCTGCGGGCCGGCCAGCAGGCCGGGTTGGACGTCGACAGGTTCGCGCCGCGGCTGTCCTTCTTCTGGGGCATCGGCATGAACTACTTCATGGAGATCGCCAAGCTCCGCGCCGCGCGGCTGCTGTGGGCGAAGCTCGTGGCGTCGTTCGGTGCGCAGAACCCGAAGTCGCTGAGCCTGCGCACGCACAGCCAGACCTCCGGCTGGTCGCTGACCGCCCAGGACGTCTACAACAACGTCGTCCGCACGTGCGTCGAGGCGATGGCCGCGACCCAGGGCCACACGCAGTCGCTGCACACCAACGCCCTCGACGAGGCGCTGGCGCTGCCCACCGACTTCTCCGCCCGCATCGCGCGCAACACCCAGCTGCTGCTCCAGCAGGAGTCGGGCACCACGCGCACCGTCGACCCCTGGGGCGGCTCGGCCTACGTCGAGCGCCTGACGCAGGAGCTCGCCGGGCGCGCCTGGGCGCACATCCAGGAGGTCGAGTCGACCGGCGGCATGGCGCAGGCGATCGACGAGGGCCTGCCCAAGATGCGCATCGAGGAGGCCGCGGCGCGCACCCAGGCGCGCATCGACTCCGGGCGCCAGCCCCTGATCGGCGTCAACAAGTACCCGCTGACCTCGGGCGAGGACGTCGACGTCCTCAAGGTCGACAACGCCGACGTCCTCCGCCAGCAGGTGGAGCGCCTGGAGCAGCTCCGCGACGACCGCGACGGCGACGCCGTCCGCAGCGCCCTGGAGCAGCTGACGAACGCCGCCCGCGCCGCGTCCGAGGGCACCCGGGACAGCGATACCGGGATGGGGGGCCTGGACGGCAACCTGCTCAAGCTCGCCATCGACGCCGCCCGCGCCAAGGCCAGCGTCGGCGAGATCTCCGACGCGCTCGAGGAGGTCTACGGCCGCCACCGCTCGGACGTCCGGACGATCTCCGGCGTCTACCGTGACGAGGTGGGCGAGAACTCCGCCGTCGAGGCGGCCCGGCAGGCCGCGCAGGCCTTCGAGGACGCCGAGGGCCGCCGCCCGCGCATCCTCGTCGCCAAGATGGGCCAGGACGGCCACGACCGCGGGCAGAAGGTCATCGCCACCGCGTTCGCCGACCTCGGCTTCGACGTCGACGTGGGGCCGCTGTTCCAGACGCCGGCCGAGGTCGCGCGCCAGGCGGTCGAGTCCGACGTGCACGTCGTCGGCGTCTCGTCGCTGGCGGCCGGTCACCTCTCGCTGGTGCCGGCGCTGCGCGACGAGCTCGCCGACGCCGGCGCCGAGGAGATCCTCGTCGTCGCCGGCGGCGTCATCCCGCCCGGCGACCACGAGGAGCTGCTGGCCAAGGGCGCGGCGGCGATCTTCGGTCCGGGCACCGTGATCGCCGAGGCGGCGACCCAGCTGCTGGAGACGCTGTCCGAGCGGCTGGGGCACAGCTCCTGACTTGACCAAGTCTGACCAGATAGGCTGGGGACGTGGCCGACCAGGTGAACGTCTACGAGGCGAAGACGCAGCTCTCGAAGCTGCTCGAACGCGTCGAGGCGGGCGAAGAGATCGTCATCGCCCGCAACGGGCGGCCGGTGGCGCGGTTGGTGCCGTCCCAGCGGGAGCCGGAACCCGTCCCGCGCAGCCTAGGCGGGTACGAGGACACGATCTACTACACCGGTCACTGGTCCGACGGCGACGAGGAGATCGCCGACCTGTTCTACGGCGCGGACGACCCCGCCGGGCTCGAGCGGTGAGGCTCCTGCTCGACACCCACGCCCTCATCTGGTCCGTCGGCGACTCCGCCGAGCTGGCACGGACCGCGAGGGCCGGCATCGTCGATCCGGCGAACACCGTGGTCGTCTCGGTCGTGTCGCTCTGGGAGGCGGCGATCAAGGAGGCGACCGGCAAGCTCGTCCTCCGCGAGGACCTCGGGGATGCGGCGGCCGAGCGAGGATTCGACGTCCTCCCCGTCCGGCCCGAGCACGCTCGGGCGATCCGGGACCTCCCCCTCCACCACCGCGACCCGTTCGACCGGATGCTCGTGGCGCAGGCGCGCCACGAGGGCCTCACGCTGGTCACGGCCGACCGACGGCTGGAGGCCTACTCGGTGGCGGTGCTGCGTGCCGACGGCTGAGAGCGCGAGGAGAGGAGCACGGCGGTGAGCGACATCGACCTCGAGAAGTACGTCGACGGCGTCCGGTCCGGCTCGCGGCTCTGGATCGGGCGGGCGATCACGCTCGTCGAGTCGACGCGGACCGACCACCGCGAAGCCGCGCAGGAGCTGCTCGTCGAGCTGCTGCCCCACGCCGGCGGGGCGCGGCGCATCGGCATCTCCGGGGTGCCCGGCGTCGGGAAGTCGACGTTCATCGGCGCGCTCGGTTCGACGCTGACGGCGCAGGGCAGCAAGGTCGCCGTCCTGGCGGTCGACCCGAGCTCCACCCGCTCCGGCGGCTCGATCCTCGGTGACAAGACGCGGATGAACGAGCTGGCCACCGACGACGACGCGTTCATCCGGCCCTCGCCCACCGCCGGCACGCTCGGCGGGGTCGCGAAGGCCACGCGCGAGACGATGGTCGTGATGGAGGCGGCGGGCTACGACGTCGTCATCGTCGAGACGGTGGGCGTCGGGCAGTCCGAGACGACGGTCGCGCAGATGGTCGACTCGTTCCTCTTCCTCACCCTCGCCCGCACCGGTGACCAGCTGCAGGGCATCAAGCGCGGCATCCTCGAGATCGCCGACGTCATCGCGGTGAACAAGGCCGACGGGCCCCACGCCCGCGAGGCGAAGCGCGCCGCGCGCGAGCTGGAGCAGGCGCTGGCGATGCTGCGAGGGGAGCGCGAGACCTGGAAGGTCCCGGTGCTGACGTGCAGCGCCGCCGAGCGCACCGGCCTCGACGACGTCTGGTCGGCGCTCGTGCGCCACCAGGAGCACCTCGACGACGGGGGCGGCCTGGCCGAGAAGCGCGCCCGCCAGCAGGTCGACTGGACGTGGCAGATGGTGCGCGACCGCCTGCTCGGGCGGCTGAAGGACCACCCCGAGGTCGAGGGCCTGCGCGCCGAGCTCGAGCGGGAGGTCCAGGCGGGCGAGCTGACGCCGGCGCTGGCCGCCGACCGGATCCTCGACGCGTTCCTGGAGCGAGCGGGTACTCCCGCACCATGAGCGAGGCATCGGGGCCGGCGGCGGGCGGCGACGAGGGGTACCTGTCGAGTGTCGTGTCCGGGCTGCGCGGAGCCGCGGAGAACGTCGTCCGGGCCGCGGGCGCGGTCAACCCGTTGGGGGACATGCCCGCGCTCCCGGAGGTGGCGACGCACCCGGGCGCGATGTCCGCGGCGCAGCTCGGGGCGATCCGGTCGGCGCTGCAGGCCCAGCGCGACGCCGTCGGCGCCATGCAGAGCCAGCTCACGGCGTTCGACGAGCAGCTGCAGGTGCTGCAGCGCCTGCTCGTCCCGCTCGCCGAGTGGAGCGCGACGTGGGCGCGGCTCGAGGAGCGGGTGGTGCCGCGGGCCGCGCCCGAGGACACGGACACCGGCACCGGCACCGGCACCGGCACCGACACCCCGTGAGCTCCGGGCCCGTGCTCCCGGACCCGGCGGCGCCCGGGCTGCACGACGCCATGCCGGCCGTGCTGGCGGCGCTCGGGGCCGGACCGGGCGTGCCGAACCTGGCGCTGCCCGAGGCCCGGGCGGTCGGGCTGCTGCTGATCGACGGGCTCGGGCACGCCCAGCTGCGCGAGCACGTGGGCGACGCCCCGTTCCTCGCGGCGATGGCCGAGCACGGGCCGCTGCGGGTCGGCTTCCCCTCGAGCACGCCGATCAGCCTGACCACGCTGGGGACCGGGACGCCGCCGGGCGCGCACGGCACCCTCGGCGTCCGCTTCCGCGTCGACGACCTCCTGCTCGACGCGTTGAGCTGGACCGCCGACGGGAAGGACGTGCGGGAACGGCTCGTGCCAGAGGTCGTCCAACCGCACCCGACGGTGTTCGAGCGGGCGGTCGCCCAGGACGTCGGGGCCACCGTCGTCTCCTACCGGGCGTTCCGCGGGTCGGGGCTGACCCGCTCGGCCCTCCGCGGCGCGGAGTACCGCGGCGTCGGGGCGCTCGGCGACCTCGCCGCCGAGGTGCTCGACGCCCTCGGCCGGCCCGGTCGCCAGCTCGTCTACGGCTACCACGCCGACCTCGACCAGCTCGGGCACCTCCACGGCCCGGGGTCGCTCGCATGGCGGTTCCAGCTGCGCCAGCTCGACCACCTCGTCGAGCAGCTCGTCGCGGAGCTGCCCGCCGGCGCGGCGCTCGCCGTCACCGCGGACCACGGGATGGTGACCGTCGACCGCACGCACGACGCCGACACCGAGGCCGACCTGCTCGCCGGCGTCGCCCTCGTCGGTGGCGACCCCCGCGCCCGCCTCGTCTACGCCCGCCCCGGTGCCGCCGGCGACGTGCTCGCCTCCTGGCGCGGGGTACTCGGCGACGACGCGTGGGTCCTGCCCGGTGCCGCGGCGGTCGAGGAGGGGTGGTTCGGGCCGGTCGACGACGCGCTGCGGGCGCGGATCCCGGACGCCGTGGTCGCCCTGCGGGACACGGCCGCCGTGGTGCGGTCGCAGGAGGAGAAGCTGCTCTCCCGCCTGCCCGGCCAGCACGGGTCGCTCACGGCCGAGGAGCAGGACGTGCCGCTGCTGGTGGCCGCGCGCCCTAGTTGCTGATCGCCGGCGCCGCGCCGACGTAGCGGTCGTCGACGAGCTGGTCGACGAGGAACGCCGCGATGTCGGTGCGCGCCATCGGGCTGCCGACGCCGTCGCGGCCCAGGAACCCGACGCGCAGGGTGCCGTTGGTGGGGATGTCGATCGGCGCGGTGATGCGCGCGATCGTCCAGTCCAGCCCCGAGGTGGCGACGACCTCGCTCATGCCCTGCACCTCGCGCAGCGCGCCGGGGATGAGCAGGCCGATGGCCACGGGGACGAGGCGGTCGACGAGGCCCGGGCGGTCGCGGGGGTCCGGGACGCTGACGGTGGCCAGCGCGATGAGGCGCCGGACGCCGGACTCGTGCATCGCCGCCACGATCGTGCGCGTCGCCTCGGTGAGCGGGCCGCTGCGCAGGAACGGGTCGATCGCCGGACCGAGCGCGCTGATCACCGCGTCCGCGCCGCCGATCGCGTCGCGCACGGCGGCGGTGTCGTCGAGCTCGGCGACGACCAGGTCGAGGCGCTCGTCGGTGATGGTCATCTTCTCGGGCGAGCGCACCAGCGCGGTGACGTCGTGGCCGACCGCGAGCAGACGGCGCACGACGTGCAGGCCGATCTTGCCGGTGCCCCCGAAGACGGTGACCTGCACGGGCGGACCTCGCGATCATCAGGGGTTGTCGGGCCGTGGGTACCCGGAGATCGACCGGGCAGCCGTGGCCGCGCTCACACGCCCTCGGCGCGCAGCCCGCCCCCGCCGTCGGGGACGACGACGCTCGCCGCGGTGGACGCGGGAGCGCCGCGGGTGCTCACCGCACCCACGACCCGGAAGTCCGCGCGCCACTCGCGGGGCGTCACGGTGTGGCGCACGTAGCCGCGCCGCCGGTCGACGAGGTGGATGTGCGGGTTGTCGGCGAGCAGTGCCGCATCGCCGGGGCCGTGGGGCGCGCCGTCGCCGCCGGAGCTGATCGAGGTCGTGACCAGCTCCGTGGCCACGGGACGCGACGCGGGGTCGCGCGAGTCGGCGGGGACGTCGCAGGCGTGGTGGGCGTGCACGTCGCCGGTGAGGATCACCGGGTTGGGCGTGCGGGCGGCGACGAGGTGGTCGCGCAGCGCGTCGCGCTCGGCGGCGTAGTCGTCCCACGCGTCCTCGTCGATCGCCCTGCCCGGACCGGGCGCGAGGTCGCGCGGCGAGAAGAAGACCTGCTGGGCGAGCGTGGTCCAGCGCGCCCGCGGCGTCGCGAGCCCCTGCCACAGCCAGGCGCGCTGCTCGGCGCCGAGCAGGGTGCGCGCGGGGTCGCCGGGGTGCGCCGGGTCCTGGTCGCTGCGGTGGCGGCGGGTGTCGAGCAGGTGCACGTCGAGCAGGTCACCGAAGGTCAGCCGGCGGTGCATCGCCATCTCCGGGCCCGCCGGGCGCTGGGCCCGCCGCAGCGGCATGTGCTCCCAGAACGCCCGGTAGGCGTCGGCGCGCCGGGTCCGGAAGACGGCCGGGTCGCGGTCGGGCTCGCCGTCGCGCTGGGAGACGTCGCCGGCCCAGTTGTTCTCGACGTCGTGGTCGTCGAGCGTCACCGCCCAGGCGAACGCGGCGTGGGCGGCCTGCAGGTCGGGATCGGTCCGGTACTGGGCGTGGCGCACGCGGTAGTCGGCCAGGCTCGTGGCCTCGCTGACGGGCAGGTGCGCGCGGCCGGCGATCCCTTCGCCAGGCCCCTCGTAGACGTAGTCGCCGAGGAAGACGACGAGGTCGAGGTCGTCGCGCGCCATCGCCGCGTAGGCGTTGTAGTACCCGTCGGGCCGGTTCTGGCAGCTCGCGACGGCGAACGCGAGCCGGTCGCGCGCGTCGCCGTGCGCCGGGGCGGTGCGGGTGCGCCCGACCGGGCTGGTCTCGGCGCCGACGCGGAACCGGTAGAAGTGCTCGGCCGCCGCGGGCAGGCCCGCGACCTCGACGTGCACGGAATGGGCGTCCTCCGGGCGCGCCACGACGCTGCCGCGGGCGAGCGGGCGCCGGAACTCCGGGTCCGCGGCGACCTCCCACCCGACGAGCACCGGGCGCCCCGGCATCCCCCCGCCGCCGTCGGGGGCGACGGGATCGGGGGCCAGCCGCGTCCACAGCACGACCCCGTCGGGTGTCGGGTCCCCGGACGCGACGCCGAGGGCGAAGGGATACCCGTCCGGGTACGGCGCCGCCGCATCGGCCGCCCGCACCCACGGCGC
>CADCTH010000082.1 GCA_902805495.1 uncultured Actinomycetospora sp. | reverse complement strand
CCGGGGGCAGCACCACGGTCGGCCGGTCGTCGGCGCGCGGCCCTCGTGGGCCGCCCCGATCGATCGGCTCGCGGCTCGCGGGCCCCGGGGCTCGCGTCACGGTGCACCTCCCGGCCCCGCGCGCGTCGTCCCCGACGACGTGACGCGCTGTGTACGGGACCATCACACGTTGTCGACCGGGGAGGGTGCCAGACGTCCCCGACAGGCGACGGCTGACCCGGCGGGTCGGGCGCGCCGAGCACCGGGACCATCGCCCCGGTGGCTTCCGACCGTGTCCGGACCATCCTCTACAGTGGCGTCACGTGGAGCCGTCACGGGTGGTCGGCCCGCGCCTGGGCCCGGAGACGGCACGCGGCGTGATCGGCGGTCGACGGTCGGACCCGATCGGGGTCACTCTGCCCGTGACCAGGCATGCAGCGCACCACCACCCCGTACGCCCGGCCCTCGGACCGGTGTGCTCTCCTCGGCGCTGCGCCGAACAGCCCATGCAGAGTTCGGGCACTTCCCGGAGTGATTGATCCGAACGGCGAGATCCGCTTCTTGTACCGGGGCGGCACAGTGAACGGCGGCCGCGCGGGGACGGCACGACGACACGGAGGTGGCATGACGCGCGGTGTTGCGGTCGAGGTCGTCGGCAGCGGGGACCAGGTTCCCACCCCGCACCCGCGGGACCGTCGTCCCCGTCCCCGGCCCCGGGTGCCCGCGACGGTCTCCGCGGCCGGCCCGGTGACCCCGGACGTCGAGGTCGCCCCGGCGCCGCGCGAGGGCGCCGACGACGCGGTCCCGGTCGTGGTGGGCGAGGTGGCCGACGCGGTGGAGGTGGCCGACGACGCCGGCGTCGAGCCGGTCGTCGAGGACCGCGCCGACGTCGAGCCCGAACCCGTGCGCCCGCCGGCGCCCGCGGGGGTCCCCACGTGGGTCGCGGTGGACCCGGACGTGGCCGAGGAGTTCCTCCGGCTCTTCCACGCCGAGAACCCGGCGGCGGGTCCCGTCGAGCCCCGCGTCGCCGTGGTCCGCGACGAGATCGCGCGCACCGGCACCTACGTGCACACCCACGACGAGCTCGAGTTCGGGGCCCGGGTGGCGTGGCGCAGCTCCGCGCGCTGCATCGGGCGCCTGTACTGGCGCAGCCTGCACCTGCGCGACCGTCGCCACGTCACCGCGCCGGACGAGGTCGCGGCCGAGTGCGTCGGGCACCTGCGCGACGCCACCCGCCGCGGGCGCATCCGCTCCACCATCACGATCTTCGCCCCGGACGGCCCCGCCGGCCCCGGCCCGCGGGTCTGGAACGAGCAGCTCATCCGCTACGCGGGCTACCGCGCCGGCGGGCGGGTGCTCGGCGACCCGCGCTACGTCGGCTTCACCGACACCGCCCGTGCGCTGGGCTGGCTACCGCCGAGCCCGATGGGGCGCTTCGACGTGCTTCCGCTCGTGGTCAGCGGCGGCGGGGAGCACGCGGCCGCCGGCCCGCAGATGCACGAGGTGCCGCGCGACGCGGTGATGGAGGTGGACCTGCACCACCCCGAGCACACGTGGTTCGCCGATCTCGGCCTGCGCTGGCACGCGCTGCCGGTGATCAGCAACATGCGCCTGGACATCGGCGGGATCTCCTACCCGGCCGCGCCCTTCAACGGCTGGTACATGGCCACCGAGATCAGCGCGCGCAACCTCGCCGACGGCGACCGCTACGACATGCTGGCCGAGGTCGCCGAGCAGATGGGCCTCGACACCTCCAGCGACCGCACCCTGTGGCGCGATCGCGCGGCCATCGAGCTGACCAGCGCCGTCCAGCACTCGTTCGACGAGGCCGGCGTGTCGCTCGCCGACCACCACGGCGAGTCCCGCCGCTTCCTGCGCTTCGTGGAGAAGGAGGAGGCGGCCGGGCGGCACTGCCCCGTGGACTGGAGCTGGATCGTCCCGCCGATCTCCGGTGGCCTCACGCCGGTGTTCCACCGGTACTACGACGAGCCCACCGACACCGGCCCGATGTTCCGCCTCGATGCGCAGGCCAAGGCGCGGGGACAGGGCTGCCCGGTCTGACCCCGGTCCGCCCGCGAGCTCGGTGATCGAAGTACCGATACGGACACTCAACGTCAGCGACGCCACTTCGCTGACACTCAGAGGTCGATGACGAGCCAGCCGCCGTGGTCGTCGGACACCGTGAAGGGCCGGCCGGCGCGCTCGCCGAGGGCGCGCAGGTCGGCGGCGTCGAAGGTCCTGAGGTGCCCGTACACGGGCTCGGGGACGTCCTCGTAGGGCACGGCGACCACGACGCGGCGGCGGGCCACGCGCAGCGCCTCGTCGAGCACGGCGGCGGTGTCGCGGGCGGGCAGGTGCTCGAGCAGGTGCACAGCGGTCACCGTGTCCACCGACCGGTCGGCGGCGGGCAGGGCGCGGGCGTCGGCGACGACGGGGCGCACGGTCTCGCCGCGTCGTCGGGCGACGGCGCCGAGCAGGCCCATCGTGCCGGGGGTGTGGTCGGTGGCGACGACGTCGAGGCCCTCCTGCGCGAGGCGCAGCGGCAGGAACCCGAAGCACGAGCCGACGTCGAGCACCGTGCGACCGCGGACCTCGGCGAGCGCCCGCTCGTGCACCGGCGCGAACGCCGCCAGCGACGACTCCGGGGCCGCCCCGGGCTCGACGGCCCGGTCCGGTGAGCGCAGTGCGGCGAGGCTGTTGGCGTAGAAGGTCGACCAGGCCGTCAACGGGTCGCTGATCGTGG
>CADCTH010000081.1 GCA_902805495.1 uncultured Actinomycetospora sp. | reverse complement strand
CCGTAGACGAAACCGGTGTAGGCCTGCACCAGCGTCGCGCCGGCGTCCAGGCGCGCCCGGGGCCGCGAGGGCGGCGGCGAGCCCGCAGAGGACCGTGCGCCGGTTGGGTCCGGTGGTGGTGGACACCGACACCTCCGTGATCGTGGTGGCGTGATCGTGGTCGGGCGCCAGTCTGCCCCGGACCCCCGTCACCGCCGGGTGAGCCCCCATGTGAGCGAAATTCGCGGCCATAGCCGCGAATTTCGCTCACATCAGATCAGGGCGAAGGCTCGGCGGGGAGGGCGAGGAGGCCCTCGACGACGTCGTCGAGGGCGGGCGCGCTGACGTGCGGGCGGGCGACGGCGTCGGCGATCCGGCCCTCGAGGCGCTCGCAGAACCCGCCCACCAGGCCCGCGGACACCGCGCCGTGGACGTCCCACGAGTGCACGGCGACCAGCGCGGTCCGGGCGGGCGCGGTCGCGATCCGCTCGCACGCCCAGTGGTAGACCCGCGCCGGCGGCTTGAACATCTTCAGCTCCGCGCACGACATCACGTCGTCGAACAGGTCGCGCACCCCGCCGGCCGCCAGGGCGGCGCTCGCGACCTCCGCGGAGCCGTGGGTGAACCCGTACGCCGGGACGCCGGCCTCGCGCAGGCGGCGCAGGGCGGGCGCGACGTCGGGGTGCACGGGCAGCTCGCGGAAGCCGTCGAGCACCGAGGCGACCTGGTCGTCGGTGAGCTCGCGCCCGCTGGTGCGCCGCAGCATGTCGGCGGCGACGGCCGCGAAGGGCGGGGCCTCGCCGGCGAGCGTCATCGCCATGCCCTGGTGCAGCAGGCGCGCGAAGAACAGCTCCAGCTCGTGGCCCGGGCGGCCCAGCGCGGTGAACCGCGGGCGCAGGCCCTCGAGCTGCAGGCAGGTCTCGAAGAGGTCGAACAGCACGACCTGGGGACGTCGGGCGGGAGCGGGGTCGGTCACAGGTCCCCGAGTACCCGCTGCGGCCACGCCGGCCCGCCGTAGACGAAACCGGTGTAGGCCTGCACCAGCGTCGCGCCGGCGTCCAGGCGCGCCCGGGTCTCGGCGCCGGAGTCGATGCCGCCGACCGAGACGAGGGTCAGCCGCTCGCCCACCCGGTCGCGCAGCCGCGCCAGCACCGCCCGCGCCGGCTCCACCAGCGGCGCGCCCGAGAGTCCCCCGGAGCCGGCCGCGGCGACGAGGTCGGGCGGCGAGGCGAGCCCGGAGCGTGCCACCGTGGTGTTCGTGGCGACGATCCCGTCGAGCCCCTGCGCCACGGCCAGGTCGGCCACGGCGTCGACGCCGTCGTCGTCGAGGTCCGCGGTGATCTTGACCAGCAGCGGCGTCGCGCCGACCTCCTCGCGCACCGCCGCGAGCAGCGGCTCCACCGCGTCGACGGCCTGCAGGTCGCGCAGGCCCGGGGTGTTGGGCGAGCTGACGTTGACCACGAGGTAGTCGGCGTACGGGCCGAGGATTCGGGCGGAGTAGCGGTAGTCGGCCACCGCGTCGGCCGCGGCCTTCGACTTGCCGATATTGACCCCGACGACCGTGCCGGCACCCCGGACGCGCAGGTCGGCGAGCCGGGCGGCGACGACGTCGGCGCCGGCGTTGTTGAAGCCCATGCGGTTGACCAGCGCGCGGTCGGCGGGCAGCCGGAACAGCCGCGGCCGCGGGTTGCCGGGCTGCGGGCGCGCGGTCACCGTGCCGACCTCGACCGCCCCGAAGCCCAGCCGGGCCAGCGCGCGCACGCCCTCGGCGTCCTTGTCGTACCCGGCGGCGACGCCCAGCGGGTTGGCGAAGCGCAGGCCCATGGCCTCGACGGGCGTGCCGAGGGACCGCTCGGGCAGCAGCGGCGTGGCCGCCCGCAGCGCGGTGACCCCGACCCGGTGGGTCAGCTCGGCGGGCACCCGCGTCGCGACGTGGCGGAAGAGCGCGTCGTAGGTGCCCATCAGCCCTGGGGGCCGACGGAGTGGTACTGCGCGTGGAGGCGGCGCAGCGCGCTCACCCCGCGCGCCGCGTGCCCGCGGTCGACGGCCTGCAGCGCCGCGACCGTGAGGTACTCGTCGTCGGGCAGGTCGAGCCGGGCGAACTGCACGCCGTCGGGGAAGCTCACCGCGACGATCTCCGACCACGGCACGCGCCGGGTCAGGATGGTCGCGCGGACCTCCACCCCGCCGGGCCCCGCCCGCAGCCGCGGCCGGGTGAACAGCAGCGCGCACCCGGCGAGGATCGTGCCGAGCACGACCATCGCGACCTGGTCCGCGAAGCGGAAGTTGAAGCCCGACGACTCGACGGACACGAGCAGCGCGCCGGTGCCGAAGAAGGCGAAGACGAACACGGCGAGCGCCCAGGCCACCCAGCGGATGCGCCGGGGGCGGACCTCGAGCTCGATCTCGCCGAGGTCGACCGCTTGCTGGGGCGCGGTCACGGCTGGCTCCGTCGGGTCGAGCTCCGCTCCGCTGCGTCTCCCAGCCCCCGCAGCGTCAGCGCCGCGTCCAGCGCCGCCACCGTCGCCTCGAAGCCCTTGTCCTCGGCCGAGGTCGGGGTGCCCGCGCGGTCCCACGCCTGCTGCTCCTCGTTGACGGTCAGCACGCCGTTGCCCACCGGCGTCCGGGCGTCGAGGCCCACGCGCAGCAGGCCGGCGGTGACGGCGTCGCAGACGTACTCGAAGTGCGGGGTCCCGCCGCGGATCACGACGCCGAGGCCCACCACGGCGTCGTGGCCCTCGGCCAGGCCCTGGCACACCACCGGCAGCTCCATCGCCCCGGCCACGCGCACCACGGTGGGCTCGGCGACGCCCGCCCGCTTCGCGGCCTCGAGCGCCCGCTCGAGCAGCACGTCGGTGATGGCCGCGTTCCACCGCGTCACGGCGACGCCCAGGCGGAGCCCCGTCGCGTCGGGGACCGCCTGCTCCGGGCGGCCCTCGCCGCTCATCCGCGCGTCCCGCCGACGGCCGGGTCGGGCTGTGCGACCACGGCGTCCTGCTCCGCGTCCAGGCCCTCGAGGTCGTGGCCCATGCGGTCGCGCTTGGTGCGCAGGTAGCGCAGGTTCTCGGGCGTCGCGCGCGACGGCAGCGCCACGCGGCCGAGGATCTGCAGGCCGTAACCCTCGAGCCCCGCGCGCTTCTCGGGGTTGTTGGTGAGCAGGCGCATCGACTTGATGCCGAGGTCGGCGAGGATCTGGGCGCCGGTGCCGTAGTCGCGGGCGTCGGCGGGCATGCCGAGCGCGAGGTTGGCGTCCACGGTGTCCGCGCCGGCGTCCTGCAGCTGGTAGGCCTGCAGCTTGTGGATCAGCCCGATCCCCCGGCCCTCGTGGCCGCGCACGTAGAGCACGACCCCGCGGCCCTCGTCGACGACGGCCGCCATCGCGGCGTCGAGCTGCGGGCCGCAGTCGCAGCGCCGGGAGCGCAGCACGTCGCCGGTGAGGCACTCGGAGTGCACGCGCACCAGCACGTCCTCGCCGTCGCCGATCTCGCCGTGCACCAGCGCGACGTGCTCGATGCCGTCGAGCAGCGAGTCGTAGCCGTAGGCGACGAACGTGCCGTGGTCGGTGGGGATGTTGGCGTGCGCGACCTGGACGACCTGCTTCTCCGAGCGCCGCCGGTACGCGATGAGGTCCTTGATGGTGATCAGCGAGAGCTCGTGCTCGTCGGCGAAGACCCGCAGCTCGTCGAACCGCGCCATGTCGCCGTCGTCCTTCTGCGACACGATCTCGCAGATCGCGCCGGCCGGCTGCAGCCCGGCGAGGCGGGCGAGGTCCACCGCCGCCTCGGTGTGCCCGGGGCGGCGCAGCACGCCGCCGTCGCGGGCCCGCAGCGGCACGACGTGCCCGGGGCGTGCGAGGTCGGTGGGCGCGGACGTCGGGTTGGCCAGCACCTGGATGGTGTGCGCGCGGTCGATGCCCGAGATGCCGGTGCCGATGCCCTCGCGGGCGTCCACCGAGACGGTGTAGGCCGTGCCGTGGCGGTCCTGGTTGATCGAGTGCGCGGGCGGCAGGTCGAGGCGGTCGCAGGCCTCGCCGGTGAGCGGCACGCAGATGTAGCCCGAGGTGTAGCGCACCATGAACGACACGAGCTCCGGCGTGGCGCACTCGGCCGCGAACACGAGGTCGCCCTCGTTCTCCCGGTCCTCGTCGTCGACGACGACCACGGCCTTGCCGGCCGCGATCTCCGCGATCGCCCGCTCGATGTGCTCGAACCCGTCCACGTCCCCTACTTCCCCGACCCGGCGTGTGCTCCCACGAGCCGTTCCACGTACTTGGCGACCACGTCCACCTCGAGGTTCACCGTCGAGCCGACCTCCCGCTCCCCCAGCGTCGTCTCGCGCAGGGTGGTCGGGATGAGCCCGACGGCGAAGGACTCGTCGTCGACCTCGGTGACGGTGAGGCTCACGCCGTCGACGGCGATCGAGCCCTTCTCCACGACGTAGCGGGTCAGGCCGTTGCCCACCCGGAAGCGCACGGTCGTCCACTGCTCGTGCTCGGTGCGCTCGACGACCGTGCCGGTGCCGTCGACGTGGCCCTGCACGATGTGCCCCCCGAGGCGCGCACCGGCGGCGACGGCCCGTTCCAGGTTGACCCGAGTGCCCGCGGCGGCGCCGGCGAGGCTCGAGCGGCGCAGCGTCTCGCCCATCACGTCGACGCCGAACACGCCGTCGGCGGGGTCGACCACCGTGAGGCAGACGCCGTTGACCGCGATCGAGTCGCCGGGGCGCGCGTCGGACGTGACCAGCGGCCCCCGCACGCGCAGCCGGGCGGCGTCCTCCTGCGCGACGACGTCGACGATCTCGCCGACCTCCTCGACGATCCCCGTGAACACCGCGTTCCTCTCGTCGTCCCGACCCCTCTCTACAGCGCCGGGTCCGCCCGCCATCATCCTCACGACGCTCTCGCCCGGCATCACCACCGCGGTGACACCGCTCTCACCGCCCGCTCACTCCGGGCGGAGGTGCGCCGACCTCGCCGCGGCCTGGTCGCGCAGGGCGGCGACGGCCCGCGCGGGGTCGTCGGCGCCGTAGACCGCGGAGCCGGCGACGAAGCAGTCGACGCCGGCCTCGGCGGCCTGCTCGATGGTGTCGGCGTTGATGCCGCCGTCGATCTCGACGAGGACGTGGAGGTGCCCGGTGTCGACCAGCCGGCGCGCGGTGCGCACCTTGTCCAGCACCTCGGGCATGAAGCTCTGCCCACCGAAGCCGGGCTCGACGCTCATCACCAGCAGCGTGTCGAAGTCGCGCAGGACCTCGAGCCAGTCGTCCAGCGGCGTGCCCGGCTTGATCGAGAGCCCGGCCAGCGCCCCCGCCGCGCGGATGTCGCGGGCGCAGCCGCGCGGGTCGTGCGCCGCCTCGGCGTGCACCGTGACGTTGCGGGAGCCGGCCTCGGCGTAGCCCGGGGCCCAGCGGTCCGGGTCGTTGATCATGAGGTGGCAGTCGAGCGGGATGGACGTGGCCCGCTCCAGCGCCTGCACCACGGGCAGCCCGAGCGTGAGGTTCGGGACGAAGTGCCCGTCCATGACGTCGACGTGCAGCCAGTCGGCGCCGGGGACGGCGTCGGCCTCCTCGGCCAGGCGCGCGAAATCGGCGGACAGGATGCTCGGAGCGATCATGGGGGCACGCGCCACACGCGGGAGGGTAGTGGTCCCGTCGTGGTGGCCGGTCAGGCCTTGCGCAGCACCGCGGCGTACATGGCGTCCGTGCCGTGGCGGTGGGGCCAGAGCTGCACGCCCGGGCCGTCGTGGGCGGCGGTGTCCGGCACGCCCGGCAGCAGGGCGACGGTGTCGAGCACCTCGGCCTCGGCCTCCGCGGCGACGTCGGCGACGACGGCCGTGGTCTCGTCGGGGTGCGGCGAGCAGGTGGCGTAGGTGACGACGCCGCCCGGACGGGCGCGCTCGCGGCCGACGCGCAGCAGCGAGCGCTGCAGCTCGGCGAGCTGCTCGACGTCGGCGGCCGCGCGGCGCTCGAGGGCCTGCGGGCGGCGGCGCAGGGCGCCGAGCCCGGTGCAGGGCGCGTCGACGAGCACGCGGTCGTAGGCCTCCTCGGGCAGCACGACCT
>CADCTH010000080.1 GCA_902805495.1 uncultured Actinomycetospora sp. | reverse complement strand
TCGACAGCGGCGTGGGCACCGGGACGACGCGCAGCTGCTTGCCGGTGTGGGTCGCGAAGGCCTCGCACATCTCGAGCACCGAGGGCGGGTGCGGCGCGGCGAGGGCGACGGCGCGCCGGAGCGCACCGGGGTGCGGGGCGAGCGCCGCGATCGCGTCGGCGCCCCGGTCGACGGCGCGGCGCCCGGTCTCGAGCACCCGCTCGACGATCCACGCCGACGACTTCGAGCCCCACGGCATGCCCTCGGGGTCGAGGTAGAGGTCGAGCCCGAGGTCCGGGCGCAGGTGGCGCAGCCAGCCCGCGGTCGGCAGCAGGCCGATCCCCGAGTCGATCAGGGCGACACGCGTCGGGTGGCGGACCATCGCCACCCACTGTAGGACCCGCCGGTTCAGACCATCGCGGCGCTGCCGACGTCGGGGTGCTCGCGGTGGAAGGCCACCATCGCGCCGACGTGCTCGGCGAACGGCGGGCAGCGCACGCCGACCTCGTCGAGCAGCGCGGTGGTCGCGGCGACGTCGTAGACGGTGGGGTGGGTGAGGTAGTCCAGCGTCGACGACGGCAGCTTGAACACCCGCCCGACGCCGGGCAGGCGGTCGATGGCGAACTTCGACAGCGGCGTGGGCACCGGGACGACGCGCAGCTGCTTGCCGGTGTGGGTCGCGAAGGCCTCGCACATCTCGAGCACCGAGGGCGGGTGCGGCGCGGCGAGGGCGACGGTGCGCCCCAGCGCGCCGGGGTGCGGGGCGAGCGCCGCGATCGCGTCGACGACGAAGTCGCTGGGCACCAGGTTGAACTGCACGCGCGAGGGGTCGCCGGGCAGCGGCATCACCGCGATGCGGCCCTGGCGGGCGATGAGCTGCAGCGCGTAGTAGGGACCGTCGTACTTCTGGGTCTCGCCGGTGCGGCTGTCGCCGACCACCACCGACGGCCGGTAGATCGTCACGGGCACGCCGGCGTCGCGGGCCTTGACCACGATGCGCTCGGCCTCGTGCTTGGTGTGCTCGTAGTGGTTGGCGAACGTCTGCCCGAGCTCGAGGTCGTCCTCGGAGAAGATGCCCGGATAGCGCCCCGAGACGTAGCAGGTGCTGACGTACTGCAGGCGCACCAGCTCGTCGGCGGTGCGCGCCAGCTCGACCACGTGGCGCGTGCCGTCGACGTTCACCGACCAGGCGAGGTCCGCCGGCACCGACAGGTCGTACACCGCGGCGAGGTGGAAGACCTCCAGCGGGCCGCCGCGCAGCGTCGCGAGCTCGTCGTCGTCCAGGCCGAGCCCCGGACGCGTGATGTCGCCGACGACGAGGCGGGTGCGGCCCGCGATGCGCGGCTCGTCGGCCTCGAGGCGCGCCAGCGTGCGCCGCGCCTGGTCCATCCACTTCTCCTGCACCAGGGCCACCGCGGTCGCCTCGGGGGCGCGCTGCAGGGTCCGGGGCAGCAGGGCGGTGCCGAGGAAGCCGGGGAAGCCGGTGAACAGGACGGTCGTCGGCACGCGGGCCTCCCGGGAGGGGCGGGGTGTCAGAGGTGGGGCGCAGCAGACCATGCCCCGCGTGTCCGCGCCGGACGGCGGTACCCGACCGGGTGCCGTGTGAGCACGGTCATGCGTGGCGACCCGACGGCGGGGTGAGGTGTCGCGGGCGCCACCAGGGGAAACTCTGCGTGGACCAATCTGCCCTCGGGCACGACGGGAGGACGTCTCTGATGAGCGCGCAGCGCATCGTGGTGGTCGGCGCCGGGTTCGCCGGCTTGAAGTGCGTCCAGCGCCTCGAACGTGAGCTCAAGGGCGAGCTGGAGCGCGGCGAGGTGGAGGTCGTGGTGGTCAACCCCCACGACTACATGCTCTACCTGCCCCTGCTGCCGCAGGTGGCCGCCGGAGTGATCACGGCCCAGTCGGTGACCGTGCCCCTGCCGCGGGCCATCCGGCGGGCGGCCCGTCTCCCGGGCCAGGTGGTCGGGCTGGACCTCGAGCGCAAGGTCGCCGTGGTCAAGAAGATCAGCGAAGAGGTCGTCGAGCTGCCCTACGACCGGCTCGTCATCACCGCGGGCAGCGTCACCCGTCAGTTCGACATCCCCGGGCTCGAGGAGCACGGGCTGGGCATGAAGAACCTGGGCGAGGCCGCGTACCTGCGCGACCACGTGCTCTCCCAGCTCGAGCTGGCCAACGCGTCCACCGACCACGAGGAGCGCGCCGCGCGCTGCGGCTTCGTCGTGGTCGGCGGCGGCTACGCCGGCGTCGAGACCGCGGCGTGCCTGGAGCTGCTGACCGACGCGGCCATGAAGCGCTTCCCGCGCCTCGACCCGACCCTGGTGCGCTGGACCGTCGTCGACATCGCGCCGCGGCTGATGCCCGAGCTCGGCCAGCGCCTCGGCGAGGACGCCCTCACCCTGCTGCGCAAGCGCGGCATCGGCATCCGGCTCGAGACCGGCGTCGAGGAGGTCACCGCCGACAGCGTCACGCTCACCGACGGCAGCACCATCCCGACCAAGACGCTGGTGTGGACCGCGGGCGTCACGGCCAGCCCCCTGGTCAAGACCCTCGGCGTCGAGCTGGTGCGCGGACGCGTCAAGGCCCGCACCGACCTGCGGCTCGACGGCTACGACGACGTCTTCGTGCTCGGCGACGCCGCCGCGGTGCCGGACCTGACCGCCGACGACCCCGACTCCGCCATCTGCCCGCCCACCGCGCAGCACGCCACCCGCCAGGCGATCACGGCCGCGGACAACGTCGTCGCCTCGCTGCGCGGGCAGCCGCTGCGCGAGTACAAGCACCACGACCTCGGGCTCGTGGTGGACCTCGGCGGCACGCAGGCCGTGGCGCACCCCCTCAAGCTGCGCCTGACCGGCATCGTCGCCCAGGCCGTCACCCGCGGGTACCACCTCTACGCCCTGCCGTTGATGCGCACGCGCGTACGCGTCGTCGCCAACTGGCTGCTGCACCTGTTCGGCGGCGACGACTTCATCCGCATCGGCTTCCTCGCCGGGCGCAAGAGCGAGACCTCGTCGTTCGAGGAGACCCGCGAGTACCTGTCCGAGGAGGAGATGAAGGAGCGCGCGGCCGCGGCGTCCTGAGACCGGGAGGGACGACGACGTGACCGGGCCACCCGGGGAGCTGCACGACGACGTGCTGGCTCCCGACGGCACACGCCTGCGGCGTTGGGACAACGGCGCCGCGGGCGCGCCGGTGGTGGTGTCCAACGGGCTCGGCGCGAGCCCGAAGGCGTGGCCGTTCCTGCACGGGGCGGACTGCGGCTACCACGCCACCAGCTGGCACCACCGCGGCCTCGGGGGCTCGGAGCGCCCGGCCGACGAGACGCACATCGGCGTCGGCGACCACGCCGGCGACCTGCTCGCGGTGATGGACGCCGCGGGCATGGACCGGGCGGTGGTCGTCGGCTGGTCGGTGGGCGTCGCCGTGGCGATCGAGGCCGCCCGCCGGGCCCCCGACCGCGTCGCGGGCGTGCTCGCCCTCGGCGGGGTGGCCACCGGCGCGTTCCGGGTGCTGCCGTCGCAGATGCCCGAGGGTGTGCACCGCCGGGCGGCGAAGACGGGCGCCTGGCTGCTGCGCGTCGTCGGCCCGCCCGTGGCCGGCGTGATCTCGATGCTGCCGCGCGGGCTCGACGCGATGGGCCGGGCCGGCATGGACGCCGCAGCGCTGGAACCCACCGGCACGACCTCGCTGGTCACGCTCGCCGAGGTCGCCCGCGAGTTCGCCGCCCACGACTGGACCTGGTTCTCGCGGATGGTGCTCGCCGCCGCCGACCACGCGCCGCTCGACGACGCCGAGCTGGCGGCGATCACCGTGCCGGTCACCGTGGTCGCCGGCGACTTCGACACCCTCGCGCCCGTCGCGGACATGTCCGACCTCGCGGCCGCGCTGCCCGACTCCCGGCTCGTGCACCTGCCGGGCTCGCACTTCCTGCCGCTGCAGTTCCCCGAGGCCCTGGCCTCCGAGCTCGGGTACCTGGCGCAGCGCGCCGGGGTCTAGGTCACGTCCGGCGCACCAGGCGTTCGGCCAGGAAGCGCAGCGCCAGGTCGTAGCCGGTGATCCCCGCGCCCGCGATGACGGCGGTGGCCACCGGCGAGACGTAGGAGTGGGACCGGAACGCCTCGCGGGCGTGCACGTTCGACAGGTGCACCTCGACCACGGGCACCGGCAGCGCGGCCAGCGCGTCGCGCAGGGCCACGGACGTGTGCGTGTAGCCGCCCGGATTGATGATCACTCCGCCGTGGCCGGTCATGGCCTCGTGGACGGTGTCGATCAGCACGCCCTCGTGGTTGCTCTGCCGCGCGTCGACCTCGAGACCGAGCTCGGCAGCGGTCCGCCGGCAGCGATCCACCAGGTCGTCGAGGGTGTCGTACCCGTAGACCTCGGGCTCGCGCCGGCCCAGGAGATCCAGGTTCGGGCCGTTGACGATCAACACGCGCCGGGGGCTCACGCGCCACTCCATCGGGGGTTCACAACCACATCCTTGTCATTCGGGGGTCAAGCGGACGGGTGGGGCGGCCGATGAAGGGGACAGCGCCCACCGTTCCCGCGGTGGGCGGTCTCCCCACCTCGGACGGAGTCTGTATGAGGACGGTTCTGATCTGCGACGACCGGCGCAGTGTCCGCGAGGGCCTGACGCGGGTCATGTCCGCGGTGCCCGGCGTCCAGCGCATCGACTGCGTCGCCACCGCGGACGAGCTGCTCACCCGCTACGCCCGCCAGAGCGCGGACGTGGTGTTCGTGGGCACGCAGCGCGCGGTGGCCTCGGGCGCCGAGGCGACCCGGCGCCTGATGTCCGCCCACCCCCAGGCCAACGTCATGGTCTTCGGCGCCCCCGACGACGCGGGCAGCATCGCCGCCGCGGTCGCCGGCGGCGCCCGCGGCTACCTGCGCTGGGACGCCTCACGCCCCGAGCTGGTCGCGGCGCTCGCCCACTCGTCGATCGGCGCCGAGGTCGGCGCGATGCCGATGCAGCGCGGTGCCACGCCGGGGCCGGGCGTCAACCTCACCGAGCGCGAGATGCAGGTCCTGCGCGGCATGAGCCAGGGCAAGAGCAACGGCCAGATCGGCCGCGAGCTCTACCTGTCCGAGGACACCGTGAAGACCCACGCCCGCCGGCTGTTCCGCAAGCTGTCGGCGGCCGACCGGGCGCAGGCGGTGGCCCATGGCTTCCGCTGCGGCCTGGTCTCCTGACGGCCCCGCCGTCGGACCAGCTCGACGACGTCCCGCCGGGTCGGAGGCGGCAGGAGGTCGGTCGAGGAGGAGACGGGTCGGCCGGACCCGGTGGGTGGGCGTCCCCGCACGCGCCCATCCACCGGGTCCGGCCGGCGTTTGCGTCGCGGTGCGCGCCGGGAGCGGGCCCTCAGGGCCCGATGACGGAGCGGATGCGGTCGTCGCGCAGCTCGGTGCGCGCGCGGCGGTGGGCCCCGAACCGGTGTCGGATCCCGTCGGGGCCGGACAGCCAGCCCTGGTAGCCGTCGACCACGTGCTCGCGGCGCTCCCCGGACTCGTCGCGCACGGTGATCCGGTACGCGGTGTCGCGCGCGAAGGCGAAGCGGGGCGCGGGGGTACGGGTCGGGGCGGCCATCACCGCCGATCGTACGGATACGGACCACCGGCGCGCCCCGGTCGCCGCGATGATCCACCGAGAAGGTGACCGAGGTCTCGGGCGGTGTGCCGCCGGGAGACCCCGACGGGCCCGCGAGCTCGACGCCGGGTGGCGGACCGCTCCTGTCCGTCTTCCGCGGCACACTCGCGGCGTGCTCGAGACCTCCGCCCGCCTGCTGCGCCTGCTGTCGCTGCTGCAGGCCCGCCCCGAGTGGACCGGCCCGGAGCTGGCCGAGCGCCTCGGCATCACCACCCGCACCGTGCGCCGCGACGTCGACAAGCTCCGCGGCCTCGACTACCCGGTCGAGGTCGGCCTCGGGCCGGGCGGCGGGTACCGCCTCGGCGCGGGCGCCGCGCTGCCGCCGCTGGTGCTCGACGACGACGAGGCCGTCGCCGTCGCGGTCACCGTGCGCACCGCCGCCGGCTCCGGGGTCGCGGGCACGGGGGAGACCGCGCTGGCGGCGCTGGTCAAGCTCGAGCGGATCCTGCCCGCGCGCCTGCGGCAGCGGATCACCGCGATGCCCGTGGCCATCGTCGCGCCGCGCGTCGCCCCGTCGGTGGACCCGGCGGTGCTGGCGGCGATCGGCGGCGCGCGCCGCGACCGGCGCGTCCTCGAGATCGACTACACCGCGCGGGACGGCACGTCGACCCGCCGGCGCATCGAGCCCATCCACCTCGTGGCGTGGGGCCGGCGCTGGTACCTCGTGGCCTGGGACCGCGACCGCGACGACTGGCGCACCCTGCGCGTGGACCGGATGACCCCGCGCCTGGCCCCCGACGGCCTGCCCACCGGCCCGCGCTTCGCCCCGCGGGAGATCCCGGGCGGCGATCCCGCGGCCTTCGTCGCCGACCGCGTCGCCGACATCCGGCCCTTCCGCTGCGTCGTGCGGGTCGAGGCGCCCGCCGAGCAGGTCCGGGCCACGATCTGGACCGACCAGGTGCGCGTCGAGGCGCTCGGCGCGCGGGCCTGCCGCGTGCGGCTGGCCACCGACGACGCCCGCTCCGCGGCGCTGATCCTCACCGGCCTGGACGCGGACTTCGCGGTGGAGTCGCCCGACGAGCTGGTCGAGGAGCTGCGCCGCGTGGCCACGCGCTACGCGCGGGCCGTCGCGGGGGCTCAGCCGACCGCGCCGCCGACCAGCACGCCGATCCCGTAGGTCACGGCGAGCCCGAGCGCGCCGCCGACCAGCACCCGCAGCACCGCCCGGCGCGGGGTCGCGCCGCCGAGCCGGGCGCCGAGCCAGCCGGCGAGCCCGAGGGCGGCGAGCACCACGACGACGGTGACGGGCACCCGGAACGCGGCCGGGGGCAGGAGCACCGCGACCAGGGGCAGCAGCGCGCCGAGCACGAACGACACCGCCGACGCGCCCGCCGCGCGCCAGGGGCTGGTCAGCTCCTCGGGGTCGAGGTGCAGCTCGACGTCGAGGTGCGCGGAGAGCGCGTCGTGCTCGGTCAGCTCGACCGCGACCTGCCGCGCCGTCGCGGGGGACAGCCCCTTCGCCTCGTAGAGCGTGACCAGCTCGTCCAATTCCTGGTCGGGGGTCTCGGCCTGCTCGCGGGTCTCCCGCTCCAGCTGCGCGCGCTCCGAGTCGCGCTGGCTCGACACCGACACGTACTCGCCGAGCGCCATCGACACCGCGCCGGCCACGAGCCCCGCGACGCCCGCCATCGCGATCGGCGCCCGCTCGACGGTCGCCCCCGCCACGCCGACGACGAGGCCGGCCGTGGACACGATCCCGTCGTTGGCGCCCAGGACCCCGGCGCGCAGCCAGTTCAGCCGCTGGGAGAGCTCGCCGCCGTGGGGCTCGGGGTGCGGGGCGGGATCGGGGGTCGGCCCGGTGGCGGCGTCGGGACGGGCGGCCTCGGACATCCCTCCACGGTCCCAGGGCCGGCGATCGTCGGCGACTCACGGCGATCCGGCGCCGGGAGGCGCACGATGGGTGGTGCCGGTCGCGCACATCGGGGACGCCCGTCCGGCGGGAGGAGACGCCCGTGGACCACGACGACGCGCACACCGACCGCCCGGTGCCCGACGAGGGCGGCGGCCCCGGGGACCTGCGCCTGGGCGACGCCGACCGCGCGGCCGCGCTGGACGCCCTGGGCAAGCACCTGGAGGCGGGGCGCCTGGACGTCGACGAGTTCGGCGAGCGCTCCGTGCACGCGTCGATGGCCGTGCGCTGCTCCGACCTCCGGCCCCTGTTCGCCGACCTCCCGGCGCCGCACCCGCCGCCGCCGCGCCCGCCGGCGCCCGAGCTCGTGCCCGAGCCGCGCCGGTCCGAGCCCGCCGTGTCCGCGCGCGGGCCGCAGCGGCAGCACCAC
>CADCTH010000079.1 GCA_902805495.1 uncultured Actinomycetospora sp. | reverse complement strand
GCACGTCATCGATCGCAACGCCAAGCGCCTGCAGCGCCTGGTCGGCGACCTGCTGTTCGTCGCCCAGCTCGAGGCCGGCCGGCTGGCGCTCGAGACGGGGTCGGTCGACCTCGCCGCCCGGGCCTACGAGTCGGTCGAGGCGGGGCTGCCGCGCGCCGCCGAGGCAGGCGTCGAGCTGATGCTCGACGCGCGCCCGGTCGACGCGTGCACCGGCGACGCCGAGCGCGTCGGCCAGGTCCTCGACAACCTCGTCACCAACGCCGTGAAGTTCACCCCGGGCGGCGGGCGCGTCCTCGTCCGCGTGCGCCAGGAGGGCGACCGCGCGGTCATCGAGGTGGTCGACACCGGCGTCGGCATCCCCGCCGCCGAGGTCGACCGCCTGTTCGAGCGCTTCTTCCGCGCGACCACGGCGATCGAGCGCCAGATCCCCGGCATCGGCCTCGGCCTGTCGATCTCCCGCGCGATCGTCCAGGCGCACGGCGGCGACATCGTGGTGGCCAGCATCGAGGGCGAGGGCACGACCTTCCGGGTCGAGCTCCCGACCAGCTAGCCGCCGGGCCACATAACGAGACCCTTGCGTTCCGGAACGCCGTGGGTTACGGTACGTTCAAGTTTCGATACTTGAGCGTCTCGTAAGGAGCCCGCGCCGTGTCCGTTCCCGTCCCTCAGCCCGACCCCCGCCGCTGGCGGATCCACGCCGCCCTGTCGGTGGCGCTGCTGACGATCTCGGTCGACAACACGATCCTCAACGTCGCCCTGCCGACGATCGAGCTCGATCTCGGCGCCACGACAGGCCAGCTGCAGTGGATCGTCGACAGCTACATCCTCGTCTTCGCCGGCCTGCTGCTGACCATGGGCAGCCTCGGCGACCGCTTCGGGCGCAAGCGGGCGCTGCTGGCCGGCCTGGCGCTCTTCGGCGCCTCGTCGGTCGCGGCGGCGTCCGCGACCAGCCCGGATCTGCTGACCGCCGCCCGCGCCTCGATGGGCGTCGGCGGCGCGCTGATCATGCCCGCGACGCTGTCGATCCTGATGAACGTGTTCCCGCGCGAGGAGCACGGCAAGGCGATCGGGCTCTGGGCCGGCGTGTTCGGCATCGGCCTCGCCCTCGGCCCGACTGGCGGCGGGCTGTTGCTCGAGCACTTCGACTGGGGCGCGGTCTTCCTCGTCAACGTGCCGCTCGTCCTCGCCGCGGTCGCCGCGGGCGCCCGGCTCGTTCCGGAGTCGCGCGATCCGTCGGCCCCGCGCCTGGACCTCGTCGGCGCCGGCCTGTCGGTCGCCGGCCTGAGCTCGCTCGTCTACGCGATCATCGATGCCCCCGCGGCCGGGTGGACCGCCGGGTCGACGCTCGCCGCGTTCGGCCTCGCCGCGGTCGCGCTGGTCGCCTTCGGCGCGTGGGAGCTGCGCGCGAAGCACCCGATGCTCGACCTGCGCCTGTTCACCGACGCCCGCTTCGCCGCCGCGAGCGGGACGCTCACCCTCGCCATGTTCAGCCTCTTCGGGTCGATCTTCTTCCTGACCCAGCACATGCAGGGCGTGCTCGGCTACAGCCCGCTCGAGGCGGGCGTGCGGCTGCTTCCGGTTGCCGGCGGGCTCGTCGTCTCCGCGCCGCTGTCGGCCGTCGTCAGCGCCCGCTTCGGCACGCGCTTCACGGTCGCGCTCGGCATGACCGGGATCGCCGCGGGCCTCGGCGCGATGCTGCTCGCCCAGGCCGACAACGGCTACGGCCCGGTCGCCCTCTCGCAGGTCGTGCTGGCGCTGGGGATGGGGATGGCGATGGGCCCGGCGACCGAGTCGGTGATGAGCGCGCTGCCCGTCGCGAAGTCCGGCGTCGGCTCCGCGGTCAACGACACGGTCCGCATGGTGGGCGGCGCGCTGGGCGTCGCGGTCCTCGGGTCCGTGCTGTCCAGCGGGTACCGTGACGGCATGCAGGACGCGCCGGCCGCCGCGCAGGACGCGCTCGGCGCCGCGCTCGCCGCCGGCGACCCGGCCCTGGCCCGGCAGGCCGTCGAGGCGTTCGTCTCGGGCATGCACACCACCGCGATCGTGGCCACGGCCGTCGCCCTGACCGGCGCCGTCCTCGCCGCGGCCTACCTGCCCCGGCGCCTGCGTCCCACCGAGGAGCCGGCGCCGGTCCCGGCGCGGGAGCCCGTCGCCGCGTGAGCGCCCGCGCCCCCGGGCGGCCCCGGTCCGCCGAGGCCGACGAGGCGATCGTCCGCGCGACCCTGGAGGTCCTCCTCGAGGAGGGCTTCCGGGGTCTGTCGGTCGATGCGGTCCGCCAGCGGGCGGGCGTGGGCAAGGCGACGATCTACCGGCACTTCCCGGACAAGGACGCGCTCGTCGTGGCGGCCATCCGGTCGCTGCACAAGGCGGTCGAGGAGCCTCCGGACACCGGGTCGCTCGAGGGCGACGTGCACGCGCTCTTCGCGCAGGGCTACCTCTCCGACCCGCGGATCACCTCGTTCGCGCCCCGGCTGCTCGCGGAGGCGGCGGGCAGCCCGGAGATGCACGCCATCTTCCGCTCGGCGCTCATCGAGCCCCGGCGCGCGTTCCTCGGGGCGATCCTGCGCCGTGCGGTCGAGCGCGGCGAGCTGCTCGACGACGCCGACCTCGACCTCGTGATCGATCTGATCGCCGGCCCCTTCATCTACCGTCTGCTCATCGACGGCGGCGATCCGGCGGTCCTGGCCGCACGGGGCGCCGCGCCGTTGCGCCTGCTCCTCGAGGGCCTGGCTCCCGGGCGCTGAGACGCCCGCCCGGGCCGATACAATTCCGTCTGCACGAATCGGAATTGCCTGTGCCCGAGATCATCGACATCTGCCCCCTGGAAGAGCTGCCTCCCGGCGCCCACCGACTCATCGAGTGGGAGGACCTGGAGATCGGCATCTTCAACTGCGCCGGCGAGCTCTTCGCGATC
>CADCTH010000078.1 GCA_902805495.1 uncultured Actinomycetospora sp. | reverse complement strand
TGCGCGAGCCCCTCCGCCACGCGCTGGGCGCTCTCCCACGCGTCGACGGCGCGGTCAACGGCGGCGGAGAACTGGGCGCGGCGGGGGCCGGCGGGCTCGGTGTCGGTGGCGAGGAACTCGGCGTCGCCCAGCGCCTGCACGAAGCGGGCGGTGGCCGGGACGGTGACGTCGGCGAGCGCCGGACGGGCGGCGACGGCGTGGCGGTCGGCCTCGAACGCGGCGTACTCGGCCTGGAGGTCGGCGAAGCGCCGGCGCGCGGCGTGCCAGCGCGCGGCGTCGTGCTCGTCCATGCGCCCGGCGCGGCCCTGCGGGTGACCGTGGACGACCGTGCGGACCCGGGTGACGCCGCGACGGATCGCGAGGACCGTGGCGACCACGGCGGCGAGCGCGGCCGCGACGAGGTCGGCCACGGCGGCGAGCAGGGCGACGCCGAAGCCCTCGACGTCGCCGGCGGCCACCCACACCGCCAGGAAGATGACCGGCGAGAGCAGCCCGAGCAGGACCGCGAGGCCGAACAGCCAGGGCGCGGCGGAGCGTCTCGGTCGACCCACGGTGTCCTCCCCGGCGTTGTCCTTCACCCTCCTTGATACCGCACCGACGCGATAGCGTGCTCCGTCCCGCGCGGCGGTGGTGGTGCTCGGCAGGAGGTAGTCCGCAAGATGTTCCGCAAGGTGCTCGTGGCCAACCGCGGTGAGATCGCGATCCGGGCCTTCCGGGCCGCCTACGAGCTCGGTGCCCAGACGGTGGCGGTGTTCCCGCACGAGGACCGCAACTCCGAGCACCGGCTCAAGGCCGACGAGGCGTACCAGATCGGCGAGGTCGGCCACCCCGTCCGCGCGTACCTCTCCATCGAGGCGATCATCGACGCGGCGCGGCGCTCGGGCGCGGATGCGGTCTACCCCGGTTACGGCTTCCTCTCGGAGAACCCGGGCCTGGCGACCGCCTGCCAGGACGCCGGCATCACGTTCATCGGCCCGCCCCCGCGGGTGCTCGCGATGGCCGGCAACAAGCACCGCGCCGTGGCCGCGGCACGCGAGGCCGGCGTGCCGGTGCTCGACTCCAGCGACCCGTCCGACGACCTCGACACCCTGCTCGCCGCCGCGGGGGAGATGACGTTCCCGCTGTTCGTCAAGGCGGTCGCGGGCGGCGGCGGGCGCGGCATGCGCCTGGTGCAGGAGGAGCACGCGCTGCGCGACGCCCTGCAGGCGGCGATGAACGAGGCGGGCTCGGCGTTCGGCGACCCGACGGTGATCCTCGAGCAGGCGGTGGTCGACCCGCGGCACATCGAGGTGCAGATCCTCGCCGACGGCGAGGGCCACGTCATGCACCTCTTCGAGCGCGACTGCTCGGTGCAGCGGCGTCACCAGAAGGTCGTCGAGATCGCCCCCGCGCCGCACCTGTCGCCGGAGCTGCGCGAGCGCATCTGCGCGGACGCCGTCTCGTTCGCCGAGAAGATCGGCTACGTCAACGCCGGCACGGTCGAGTTCCTGCTCGACGCCGACGGGCAGCACCACTTCATCGAGATGAACCCGCGCATCCAGGTCGAGCACACGGTCACCGAGGAGGTCGCCGACGTCGACCTCGTGACCGCCCAGATGCGCATCGCCGCCGGAGCGACGCTGGCCGACCTGGAGCTCTCGCAGGAGTCGGTGGCCCTGCACGGGTTCGCCGTCCAGTGCCGCATCACCACCGAGGACCCGGCCAACGAGTTCCGCCCCGACATCGGGATGATCTCGGCGTACCGCTCGGCCTCGGGCTCGGGCGTGCGCCTCGACGGCGGCACCGCCTACGCGGGCGCCGAGATCAGCGCCCACTTCGACTCGCTGCTGGTCAAGGTCACCTGCCGCGGGCGCGACTTCACCACCGCGGTGCGCCGCGCACGCCGCGCGCTCGCCGAGTTCCGCGTGCGCGGCGTCGCCACCAACATCCCGTTCCTCATGGCCCTGCTCGACGAGCCGGACTTCCGCGAGGGCCGGGTCACGACGTCGTTCATCGCCGAGCACCCGGACCTCCTGGCCGCGCGGGCGCCCGCCGACCGCGGCACCCGGCTGATGAATTACCTCGCCGACATCACCGTCAACAAGCCGTACGGCGAGCCCCCGCAGCTGGCCGACCCGCGGGAGAAGCTGCCCGACGCCGACCTGACGGTGGCCCCGCCCGACGGGTCGCGCCAGCGGCTCGCCGAGCTCGGCCCCGAGGGCTTCGCGTCGTGGCTGCGGGCGCAGACCTCGGTGCCGGTCACCGACACCACGTTCCGTGACGCCCACCAGTCGCTGCTCGCGACGCGCGTGCGCACGCGCGACCTGCTCGGCATCGCGCCGCACGTCGCGCGCACCGTCCCGGAGCTCTTCTCGCTCGAGTGCTGGGGCGGCGCGACGTACGACGTCGCGCTGCGCTTCCTCGCCGAGGACCCGTGGGAGCGTCTCGCCGGGCTGCGCGAGGCCGTGCCGAACGTCTGCCTGCAGATGCTGCTGCGCGGGCGCAACACCGTCGGCTACACGCCCTACCCGACCGAGGTCACCGACGCCTTCGTCGCCGAGGCGGCCCGCACCGGCATCGACATCTTCCGGATCTTCGACGCGCTCAACGACATCAGCCAGATGCGCCCGGCGATCGACGCCGTGCGCCAGTCCGGCGGGGCGGTCGCCGAGGTCGCGCTCTGCTACACCGGCGACCTGTCGAACCCGGGCGAGAGGCTCTACACGCTCGACTACTACCTGCGCCTCGCCGAGCAGATCGTCGAGGCCGGCGCACACGTCCTGGCGATCAAGGACATGGCCGGCCTCCTGCGCCCGCCGGCGGCGCGGACGCTCGTCACGGCGCTGCGCGAGCGCTTCGACCTGCCCGTCCACCTGCACACCCACGACACCGCAGGCGGCCAGCTGGCCACGCTGACCGCCGCGATCGACGCCGGGGTGGACGCCGTGGACGCCGCCGTCGCGTCGATGGCGGGCACCACCTCGCAGCCGTCGCTCTCGGCGCTGGTGGCGGCAACCGACCACTCCGCGCGGGAGACGGGCCTCTCGCTCGACGCCGTGAACGCGCTGGAGCCGTACTGGGAGGTCGTCCGCAAGGTCTACGCGCCGTTCGAGGCCGGGCTGACGTCCCCGACCGGGCGCGTCTACCACCACGAGATCCCCGGCGGGCAGCTGTCGAACCTGCGCACGCAGGCGGTGGCGCTGGGCCTCGGCGACCGGTTCGAGCAGATCGAGGACGCCTACGCCGCCGCCGACCGGATGCTCGGGCACCTGGTGAAGGTGACCCCGTCGTCGAAGGTCGTCGGCGACCTCGCGCTGCACTTCGTCGGCGCCGGCGTCGACCCGGCCGCGTTCGAGGCCGACCCGCGCCGCTACGACATCCCCGACTCGGTGATCGGCTTCCTGCGCGGCGAACTGGGCGACCCGCCGGCGGGCTGGCCCGAGCCGCTGCGGACGAAGGCCCTCGAGGGCCGCCCTGTCGGGTCGAGTTCTGGGCGCCCGGGGATCACCGATCTCACCGACGACGACCGCAAGGGCCTCGAGGCCGACCGCGCCGCGACGCTCAACGAGCTGCTCTTCCCCGGCCCGACCAAGGACTTCCGCGAGCACCGCAACGCCTACGGCGACACCTCGGTGCTGCGCAGCCAGGAGTTCTTCTACGGCCTGGAGCCCGAGCGCGAGTACGCCGTGGACATCGACACCGGCGTGCAGCTGCTCATCGAGCTGCAGGCGATCGCCGAGGCCGACGAGCGGGGCATGCGCACGGTGCTGATGTCGCTCAACGGCCAGCTGCGGCCCCTCCAGGTGCGCGACCGCTCGATCGCCACCGACGTCAAGGTCGCCGAGAAGGCCGACCGCAGCGAGCCCGGGCACGTCCCCGCGCCCTTCGCCGGCGTCGTGACCCTGCAGGTCGGCGAGGGCGACAGCGTGCAGGCGGGCGACGCCGTGGCGACGATCGAGGCCATGAAGATGGAGGCCGCGATCACCGCGCCCCGGGCTGGCACGGTGGAGCGGCTGGCCATCAACCCCGTCCAGCAGGTGGAGGGCGGCGACCTGGTGGTCGTGCTCGGTTAGATGGCGAGAATCATCGGCGGCGTCGCCGGCGGGCGCCGGATCGCCGTGCCCCCGGCGGGCACGCGCCCGACCTCCGACCGGGTGCGCGAGGCGCTGTTCTCGGCGCTCGAGGCCCGCGGGGCGATCGAGGACGCCGAGGTGCTCGACCTCTACGCCGGCTCCGGCGCGCTGGGGATCGAGGCGCTGTCGCGGGGGGCGTCCACCGCGGTGCTGGTCGAGCGCGACCCCCGGGCGTGCGCGGTGATCCAGGCCAACATCGCGGTGGCGGGCGTGCGCGGCGCGCTCGTGCGGCGCGCGTCGGTGCCGGCCTACCTGCGGCGGACGCCGGGCCCGGTCGACCTCGTGCTCGTCGACCCGCCCTACGCCGACTCGGTCGACTCGGTCGATGCGGTCGTCGCCCTGCTGCCGCGGTGGACCCGGTCCGGCGCGCTCGTCGTCGTCGAGCGCGATGCCCGGTCCCCGGCGCCGACGTGGCCCGACGGCCTCGAGCCCGAGGAGCCGCGCACCTACGGCGAGACGACGCTGCACCTCGCGGTGGCGCCGTGAGGTGGCCGGTCGCGCTCCTGCTGGCGCTGCTCGTCGTGGCGGGGTGCACGGTCCGCGAGGCGCCCCGCGGGGAGGGGGACGGGGTGATCGAGGCGACCCCGGAGCGGGTCGCCCGGGCGTTGCGCTTCGCGGCGCTGGCCCCGCTGCCGGCCGGGGCGTCGGCGGTCCGGCTCGAGGTGCAGGACGGCATCGACACCCGCGTCGCCCTCGTGGTGCGGCTCCCCGGCGACGCGGCCAGGTCGTGGCTCGCGGCCTCGGGGCTGCCCGCCGACGGGTCGCAGCAGCGCGTCGCCAATCCCGACGGCGCGGTCGTCCACCGGTCGGCGTCGCGGACGGGACCCGACGAGGTCACCGTCACCGCGTTCACGACCTGACCGCTCGTCGTCCCGGCGGCGGGGTCTCGCGGCGGACGGCCGCGCCCCGCGCGGCCCCGCGGCGCACCGCCGCGCGGTGCCGGGACGCACCGTCTGGACCGCTCGGACCCACTTGGCCCGACGCGCCGACGGCGCTGCGTCGGGCGCCGGAGGTGCGGGAATGCCCGGCACCCGCGTGGCGGGTCGAGCACCCGGCCCGTGCCGCGCGACCGACCGCCAAAGCGGAGTCCGCTCCCCGGGAAGGACCACCATGGACATCGAATCGGTCGACCTGCACGGCTCCGTCGTCATCGGCGGCAGGACCCTGCGGATCGACATCACCACGGAGGACGCCGACACCGACGATCTCGTGGACCAGGACCTGGCCGAGGAGGACCTGGCCGAGGACGACCTGGCCGAGGACGACCTGGCCGAGGACGACCTGGCCGAAGAGGACCTGGCCGAGGACGACCTGGCCGAGGACGAGGCGGCCGAGGACGTCGAGGAGACCGACGACGAGGCCGACGTCGAGGAGACCGACGACGAGGCCGACGTCGAGGACGAGGACGTCGAGGAGACCGACGACGAGGCCGACGTCGAGGACGAGGACGTCGAGGAGACCGACGACGAGGCCGACGTCGAGGACGAGGACGTCGAGGAGACCGACGACGAAGCAGACGTCGAGGACGAGGACGTCGAGGAGACCGACGACCAGGCCGAGGACGAGGTCGAGGACGAGGACGTCGAGGAGACCGACGACGAGGCCGCCGACGACCAGGCCGACGAGGGCGTCGACGTCGACGAGACCGCGCAGGCCGCCGCGCAGTCGGACGCGCAGCCCGAGCAGGACGGCGCGGGCGAGGAGAAGCACGGTCTCGCCGAGCGCTTCGGCCTGCGCCGACACCGCCACAGCGAGTCGTCGGAGGCCTCGGACGGCCAGGAGTCCGCGGACTCCTCATCGGGGTCGCGGCGCTCGAAGCGCCCGGAGGAGACGCCCGACGCCC
>CADCTH010000077.1 GCA_902805495.1 uncultured Actinomycetospora sp. | reverse complement strand
GTGAGCGCCGTCGCGGGCGTGGTGCCGCCGAGCCCGCGGACCAGGCGGCGCAGCGTCTGCCCGTAGGCCCGGGCGGCGGGTGCGTCGAGCCCGGCGAGGAACGCGGCGACCCGGTCCTCGAGCGTCGGGCCGGTCGGGGGCGCAGCCACATCAGCAGGGCCGGCGGCCCGCGCGGCCAGGACGGCGCGCTCGGCGTCGTTCCGGGTCAGCGCGGCAGCGCGGGCGTACTCGCGGCGCGCCTCCTCGTCGCGCCCGAGGCGGTCGAGCAGGTCGGCGCGCACCCCGGGCAGCAGGTGGTAGTCGCGGAGGCGGGGGTCGTCGCGCAGCGCGTCGACGATCGCGAGCCCGGCCTCGGGCCCGTGCGCCCGGCCGACGGCGACCGCCCGGTTGAGCGCGACGACCGGGGTCGGCAGGAGCGCGGCGAGCCGGTCGTAGAGCGTCGCGATCGCCGCCCAGTCGGTGTCCTCGGGCCGGCGGGCCTGCGCGTGGCACACGGCGATCGCCGCCTGCAGGACGTAGGGGCCGGGGCTCCCGCCCAGATCCCGTGCGCCCAGGTGATCCCGAGCTCGCAGCATCGCGGTGAACCCGCGGCGCACGTGCACGGGGTCCCAGCGGCCCCGGTCCTGCTCGTGCAGCGGCACCGGCTCGCCCGCCGGGCCGGTGCGCGCCGCGGCCCGTGAGGCCGCCAGCTCCATGAGGGCGACCAGCCCGTGCACCTCGGGCTCGCGGGGCGCGAGCGCGGCGAGGCGGTGGCCGAGGCGCAGGGCCTGCCCGCACAGGTCGGGGCGCAGCAGGTCCTGCCCGGAGGTCGCGGCGTAGCCCTCGTTGAACACCAGGTAGACGACCTCGAGCACCGACGACAGGCGCGCGGCGAGCTCGTCGCGGTCCGGCATCGCGAAGGCCGCCCCGACCTGGGCGAGCGTCCGCTTCGCGTCGGCGATCCGGCGGGCGGCGGTGGCCTCGTCGACGAGGAAGGCCCGCGCGATCTCGTCGGTGCGCAGCCCACCGAGCAGGCGCAGGACGAGCGCCGAGCGCTGCTCGGTGCGCAGCGCCGGGTGGCACGACAGGAACATCAGCCGCAGGACGTCGGCGTCCTCGTCGCCGGTGCCGTCGGCGGCCTCGTCGCTCTCGGCGGGCTCGTCGGCGTGCGCGAGCGCGCTGTGCGCCCGCTCGGCGCGCTCGGCGCGGCGCAGGTGGTCGACGGCGCGGCGCTTGGCGACGGCGGTGAGCCAGGCGCCGGGGTTGTCGGGGACACCGGCCGACGGCCACTGCTCCAGGGCCGCGACCAGCGCGTCCTGGGCCAGCTCCTCGGCCAGCCCGACGTCGTGGACCATCCGCACGAGGGCGGCGACGATGCGGGCGGACTCGAGCTTCCACACCGCGTCGACCCGGGCGCGGTGCTCCGGGTCGCCGTCGCCGTCCCCGCGCGTGGTGGTCACCCCATGACCCGGTGGAGGACGCTGTCGCCGTCACCGACGATGCGGCGGAAGCGGCGGGCGACCTCGAGGGCCTCCTCGTGCGAGGACACCTCGACCAGCGCGAAGCCGAGGATCTCCTCCCTGGCCTCGACGAACGGCCCGTCGGTGACGGTGATCTCGTCGCCCTGCGACGTCATGCGGACGCCACCGGGCTCCAGGCCCCCGGTGGCGATGAGGATGCCGGCGGCGGTCATCTCCTCGACGAACGCGCCCATGTCGGCGAACAGGGCCTCGTCGGGCTGCCGGCTGTTCTGTCCGGTGGTCATCAGGTAGCGCATCTCGGTCTCCTCGGTGTGGGTGGTGCGGCGGCTGACGACCGGACGTCGCTCGGAGCGATACGACAGGGAACGAGCCTATTCCCTGACGCAACGGCCGACCGACGTCCCGGCGAGAGTCCGATCGAGCCGGAGAGGCACCCGAGATGAGCACCAGCACCGTCACCCCCGCCGCCAGCACCACCGCTACCGACGGCCGCACCCGCGCCGCGCTCGGCGCCCTGGCCGTGGGCCCGCCCCTGTGGGCCGCCGTGTCGATCGTCCAGGCGGCCACCCGCGAGGGGTTCGACATCCTCCGCCACCCGCTGTCCCTCCTGGCCACCGGCGACCTGGGGTGGCTCCAGATCGCGAACTTCGTCGTCGCCGGCGTTCTGACCGTCGTCGGCGCGTCCGGCCTGCGCGGGGCGCTGCGCGGCACGCCGGGCGGGGTGTGGGCGCCCCGCCTGGCCCGCGGCGCCGGGATCGGGCTCGTCGCCGCCGGCGTCCTGGTCATGGACCCCGGGGCGAACTTCCCCGTCGGGGCCCCGGCCGACCTGCCGCTCGTGTCGTGGCACGCGTTCGGGCACATGGTGGCGGGCACGGTGTCCTTCACGTCGCTGATCGCCCTGTGCTTCGTCCTGGGCCGTCACCTCACCCGCACTGGCCAGCGGGGCCTCGCGGTCGTGTCCCGCGTCGCCGGCCTGGGCCTGGCGACCGGCTGGGCGTGGGCGATCGCCGGTGGCACGGCGGGCACGCTGACGCTGGCGATCGGCGCGATCGGGTCCCTGGTCTGGGTCGCCGTGGTGGCCGCCCGCCTGCGCCGCGCCGTCTGAACCCTCCCGCTGGACCCCCGGGGCTCACCCACAGGAGCCCCGGGGGTCTCGTGCTGCCCCGCGCCGTGGCACCACGTGCGGCCCGGCGTCGAGGCGGCGCGCCGTACGGGGGTCGAAACCCTCGACGGGATGACACGCCATCGAGCGAACTCCGCGCCGACCCGGCACCGCACCCCGGACCCGGCCCGTTGGCCGCCACGTGCACACCGACACGGCTCGATCCCACCCGACCCCGGCGCCCGTGGGCCGCGACCACGGCTGACCGACGCGGGCCTCGATGGCGTCCTCGAGTGCGTCGTCGAGCTTGCGGCCGCCGCGGGCGAAGAACTTGATGCCGTTGTCCGGCATCGGGTTGTGGCTGGCGGAGAGCATCACGCCGAAGTCCACGCCG
>CADCTH010000076.1 GCA_902805495.1 uncultured Actinomycetospora sp. | reverse complement strand
CCCGCCCAGGGGACCGGCGCGCCGCCCCGCGCCCCGCCCGCCGGACCCGCGCCGGCGCCTGCGCGTCGGCCGCGTGATCCTCGTGGCCGTGCTCGTCCTGTGCACCGTCAAGCTCGTCGAGGTGCAGGGCCTGCGAGCGGGGGAGCTGTCCGACGACGCCGCCCGCCAGCGCACCACCAAGCTCGTCGTGCCCGCCGAGCGCGGCGCGATCCTCGACCGCTACGGCACCCCGCTGGCGTTCAGCGTCGAGGCGAAGGCGCTGGTCGCCAACCCGCGGCGCATCACCGAGGACTGGAACGACCCCGCGATCCGCAGCCGCCCGGGCGCGCCGACCCCCGACCAGCGCAAGTCGGACATCGCGCTGGGCATGGGGCGGCTCCTGGGCCTCGACCCCGGCCCGATCTTCGCGGCGCTGATGGCCGACCGCAGCTACGTCGTGCTCGCGCCGCTGGTCGACCCGGGCGCCGCGCGGCAGGTCCGCGAGGCGTTCCCCGAGATCGCCGAGGAGGACCGGGAGTCGCGCCAGTACCCGGCGGGCGACGTCGCCGCGACGGTCGTCGGCAGCGCGTCCTGGAACATGGACCGCGCCAAGATCCGCGGGTCGATCGGGCTGGAGAGCGCGCTCGACTCCACCCTCGCCGGCACCGACGGCTTCCGCGTCGTCGACACCGCTGAGGGCAGCGACGCCGTCATCCCCGGCACCACCCGCGCCGAGCTGCCCGCCCAGGCCGGCCGCGACGTGGTGCTCACCCTCGACACCGACCTGCAGTACGCGGTGGAGCAGCGCCTGCGCGACTACACCGCCCGGGTCGGCGCCCGCAGCGGCAGCGCGGTCGTGCTCGACGCCCACACCGGCCAGGTGCTCTCGATGGCCAACTCGGGGTCGTTCAACCCGGCCGCGCCCGGCGCCGCCGGCGCGCAGCTGAGCAACCCGTCGGTGACGTCGCCCTTCGAGCCCGGCTCGGTGAACAAGGTCGTCACGATGGCTGCGGCGATCGAGGCGGGACTCGCCCGGCCCGAGGACGTGCTCGAGGTGCCCGGCAACATCCGCGTCGCCGACCGCACCATCAGCGACGCCTGGTCGCACGGCACGATCCGGATGACGCTCAACGGGGTGCTCGGGCGGTCGTCCAACGTCGGCACGCTGATGACCGCGCAGCGCGTCGGGCCCGAGCGCTTCGGCGCGATGCTCGAGGCGCTCGGGATCGGCAGCCGCACCGGCGTCGAGCTGCCGGGCGAGAGCCCCGGCTCGGTGCCGGCCCGCGAGGACTGGTCGGGCAGCACGTTCGGCAACCTGCCCATCGGTCAGGGCCTGTCGATGACCACGCTGCAGATGGCGAGCATGTACCAGGCCGTCGCCAACGACGGCGTGCGCGTGCCGCCACGGGTGGTCGAGGCCGAGGTCGGCGCGGACGGCGTGCGCACCCCGGCGCTCGCACCCGAGGGCGTGCGGGCGATGAGCCCGGACACGGCGCGCACGCTGCGCGACATGCTGCAGTCGGTGACCCAGGACGGCCGCGGCGCCGACCGGGGCACCGGCCCGCAGGCGGCGATCCCCGGCTACCCCGTGGCCGGCAAGACCGGCACCGCCCAGCAGGTCGACCCGGGCTGCGGCTGCTACTCCCAGTCGGACTACTGGATCACCTTCGCCGGGATGTTCCCGGCGCAGGACCCGCGCTACGTCGTCGCCCTCATGCTCGACCGCCCGCCGGGCGGGGACTCCGCGGCGCCGCTGTTCCACGACATCGGGGCGTACCTCGCCCAGCACGGCGCCGTGCCGGTGTCGACGGCCCCGCCGCGCCAGGTCCCGTTGACGCTGCCGTGATCTCAGCGTTGCTCAGCACAGGGCCTGCCGAGGCCCGCGAAGACGGTGAGTAGCCTTCGCCATCGTGCCTGCCGCACCGCCGAGGACCGAGGACAGCGCCGCCGGGGCCACCGGGGGCGCGGTCGCCGACGGCTTCCCGGACGCCGCGGCCGGCGGGTCGGGTGACGCCGGTGACGGGCCCCTGCGGCCCGCCCGCGTGACCCCCGTGACGATCACCGAGGTGATCACGCGCATCCACGAGGCGCGGCCCGGCGACGGTCCGGTGGAGCTCCGCGGCCCCGACACGGCCGCGGTCACCGGGGCCACGCTGCGCGCCCACGAGGTGCGCCCGGGCGACCTCTTCGGTGCGCTCGCCGGGGCACGCACGCACGGCGCCGACCACGCCGCCGATGCCCTCGCCCGCGGCGCCGCGGCCGTCCTGACCGACGCCGCCGGCGCCGAGCGCGCGAGCCTGCGCGAGGCCGCCCTCGAGGCCGGGGTCCCGCTGCTCGTGCACGCCGACCCGCGCGCCGCCCTCGGCCCCGCCGCCGCGCGCATCTACGGCGACCCCTCCACGCGCCTCGACGTCCTCGGCGTCACCGGCACCAGCGGCAAGACCACCACCGTCTACCTGCTCGAGGCCGCGCTGGCCGCCGCCGGCGCGCGCACCGGGCTGCTCGGCACCGTCGAGACCCGCCTCGCGGGACGCCGGCTGCCCAGCGCGTTCACCACGCCCGAGGCGCCCGACCTGCAGGCCCTGCTCGCGACGATGGCCGACGGCGGCGCGACGCACGTCGCCATGGAGGTCTCCAGCCACGCGCTGGCGCTCGGCCGTGTGGCGGGCACCCGGTTCGCGGTGGGGGCGTTCACCAACCTCTCCGCCGAGCACCTCGACTTCCACGCCGACATGGAGGACTACTTCGCGGCGAAGGCGCAGCTCTTCGACGGGCGCGCCGCGCGCGAGGTGGTCTGCGTCGACTCGCCGTGGGGCCTGCGGCTGGTCCGCGAGGGGACGGTCACCGTCGGGACGCCCGACGCCGACTGGTCGGCCACCGATCTCGTCGCCCTGCCCGACGGCACCCAGCGTTTCACCGTCCACGGCCCCGACGGCCTGGAGCTGCCCGCGACGCTGCGGCTGCCCGGCGCGTTCAACGTGACCAACGCGCTGCTCGCGCTCGCCTGCGGCCACGCCGCGGGTCACGACCCGGCGGCGCTGGTGCGCGGGCTCGCGCAGGTCCGCGTGCCCGGGCGCATGCAGCGGGTCGAGGCGGGCCAGCCCTTCCTCGCCGTCGTCGACTACGCGCACAAGCCGGCCGCCGTGGGCGCGCTGCTGGAGACGCTGCGGGCCCAGACCGAGGGCCGGGTGCTCACGGTGCTGGGCTGCGGCGGCGACCGCGACCGCGCCAAGCGCCCGGTGATGGGCCGCCTGGCCGCCCAGCTCTCGGACCACCTGTGGGTCACCGACGACAACCCGCGCAGCGAGGACCCGGCCGCCATCCGCGCCGAGGTGCTGGCGGGCGCCCGGCAGGACACCGGCGCCGAGGTCAGCGAGATCGGCGACCGCCGCGCCGCGATCGCCGCCGACGTGGCCGCCGCGCGTCCCAGTGACGTCGTCGTCGTGGCCGGCAAGGGCCACGAGACGGGCCAGCAGGTGGGCGACCGGTTGCTCCCGTTCTCCGACGTCGACGAGCTGGAACGGGCGATCCGGCACGCCCAGGGCGGTCCCGCGTGATCGACCTGACCCTCGCCGACGTCGCCCGTCTCACCGGCGGCCGGCTGCACGGCGCCACGGGCGACGAGCGCGTCACCGGCACCGTCGAGTTCGACAGCCGCGCGGTCGCTCCCGGCGGGCTGTTCGTCGCCCTGCCCGGCGAGCGCGTCGACGGCCACGACTTCGTCGCCGCCGCGATGGCCTCCGGCGCGGCCGGGGTGCTCGCGGCCCGCGAGGTCGACGCGGAGGGCGGGATACCCACGGTGATCGTCCCGCCCGTGCAGGCCGTCTCGAGCTCCTACGTCCTCGCCGCCGACACCGAGGGCGCCGGCGCCGGGGTCCTCGCGGCGCTGGCCGTGCTCGCCCGCCACGTCGTCGACACCCTCGTCGACCCCGTCGCCGGCAGCGGGCTGCTCGTCGTCGGCATCACGGGCTCGTCGGGCAAGACGTCGACCAAGGACCTCACCGCGCACCTGCTCGAGGGTCTCGGAGAGACCGTCGCACCGCCCGGGTCGTTCAACAACGAGCTGGGCCACCCGTGGACCGCGCTGCGCGCCACGCGCACCACCCGCCACCTCGTCCTCGAGCTCTCCGCCCGCGGGCCCGGCCACGTCGCCGCCCTGTGCCGGGTCGCCCCGCCGCGCGTCGGCGTGGTGCTCAACGTCGGCTCGGCGCACCTCGGCGAGTTCGGGTCCCGCGAGGCGATCGCGCAGGCCAAGGGCGAGCTGGTGGAGGCGCTCGCCGCGACGGCGGTGGCCGCCCTCGGCGCCGACGACCCCGTGGTCGCCGCGATGGCGCAGCGCACCGACGCCCGCGTGGTGCACGCCGGCCGCGCACCGGAGGCGCAGGTCCGCGCCGCCGACGTGGTGCTCGACGACGCCGGCCGCGCGACGTTCCGACTGGTCACGCCGGCCGGCGAGGCCCCGGTGACCCTCGGGCTGCACGGCGCCCACCACGTCGACAACGCCCTGGCCGCCGCCGCGGTCGCGCTCGAGGCGGGGCTCGACGTCGCCACGATCGCCGCGCGCCTGGGCACCGCCGCGCCGCGCTCGCGCTGGCGCATGGAGCTCACCGAGCGCGCCGACGGTGTCCGGGTGCTCAACGACGCCTACAACGCCAACCCCGAGTCGATGCGGGCCGCGCTCGCCACGCTGGGCGCGATGGGCGGGCGCCACACCGCGGTCCTGGGCGTCATGGCCGAGCTCGGCGACGACGCCGCGGCCGCCCACACCGAGATCGGGCGGGAGGTCGCGCGCACCGGCGTCGACCGGCTCGTCGTGGTGGGCGACGACGACGCGGTGGCGCGCCTGCACGAGGCGGCGGCGCAGGCCGGCGTCGACGCCCAGCTCGTCCCCGACGCCGCGGCGGCCGCCGTCGCGGTGGCGGAGGGGGTCGGGCCCGGTGACGTCGTGCTGATCAAGGCGTCGCGGGCGGCCGGCCTCGAGCGGGTGGCCGAGACCCTGGTCCACGGGGGAGGGGCCCGATGAGGGGCGTGCTGGTCGCGGCGGGCGTCGCGCTGGCCGTGTCGATCCTGCTGACCCCGTACGTGATCCGGCTGTTCATCAAGCAGGGGTTCGGCCAGGAGATCCGCGAGGAGGGGCCGCAGAGCCACCGCGGCAAGCGGGGCACGCCCACCATGGGCGGCGTCGCGATCCTCACCGCGGTGTGGGCCGGCTACCTCGTGGCCCACCTCGTCGGCGACGTCGCCATCTCCGCGTCCGGCCTGCTGGTGCTGATGCTGATGACGTCGCTGGGGGTCGTCGGCTTCCTCGACGACTTCATCAAGATCCGGCGACAGCGCAACCTGGGGCTGAACAAGACCGCGAAGCTCGTCGGCCAGTTCGTCACCGCGGTGCTCTTCGGCGTGCTCGCGCTGCAGTTCCCCGACGAACAGGGGCTGACGCCTGCCTCGCCCAACCTGTCCTTCGTCCGCGACATCGCGGTGGTCAGCCTCGGCGCGGTCGGGTTCGTCGTCTTCTGCTACCTCGTGGTGACGGCCTGGTCGAACGCGGTGAACCTCACCGACGGGCTCGACGGCCTCGCGGCGGGGACGTCGGCGATGGTGCTGGCCACCTACCTCATCGTCTCGTTCTGGCAGTTCCGCAACGCCTGCGGCGTGCAGATCGAGGCGGGCTGCTACCAGGTCCGCGACCCCCTCGACGTGACGCTCGTGGCCGCGGCGGCGATGGGCGCGTGCATCGGGTTCCTGTGGTGGAACGCCTCCCCGGCCAGGATCTTCATGGGCGACACCGGGTCGCTCGCGCTCGGCGGGCTCTTCGCCGGGCTGAGCATGGTCACCCGCACCGAGCTGCTGCTCGTCGTGCTCGGCGGCGTGTTCGTCGTCGAGGCCCTGTCGGTGGTGCTGCAGGTCGCGGTCTTCCGCACGACGCGACGGCGACCGTTCCGCATGGCCCCGTTCCACCACCACTTCGAGCTCGCCGGGTGGGCCGAGACCACGGTGATCATCCGGTTCTGGCTGCTCGCGGCGATCTGCTGCGCGCTGGGGCTGGGGCTCTTCTACAGCGAGTGGCTGGCGGCCTCCGGGGGATGAGCTCGACCTGGGAAGGCCGCCACGTCCTCGTCGCCGGCGCCCGGCGCACCGGGGTCTCCGTCGTCGACGTGCTGCTCCACCTCGGGGCGCGGGTGACGGTCGCCGACGGCGAGCAGGCCCAGCTCGACGCGCTCGGCGACCGGCCCGTCGCCCGCACCCGCGAGCTCTCGGCGCTGCCCGACGGTGCCGACCTGGTCGTCACCAGCCCGGGCTTCCGCACGGACGCCCCGCTCGCGGTCGCCGCCCGCGAGGCCGGCGTGCCGATGGTCGGCGAGCCCGAGCTCGCGTGGTGGCTGGGCGACGACCCGGCGGTGTGCCCGGACGGCCCGCCGCGCTGGCTCGCGGTCACCGGCACCAACGGCAAGACGACGACCACGACGATGCTCGAGGCGATCCTGCGCGCGGCGGGGGAGGACACCGTCGCCTGCGGCAACATCGGCCTGCCGATCGTCGATGCCCTGCGCGCCGGGCACCGGGTGCTCGCGGTGGAGCTCTCGAGCTTCCAGCTGGAGTGGTCGCCGTCGGTGCGCCCGTTCCCGGGGGCGGTGCTCAACCTCGCCGAGGACCACCTCGACTGGCACGGCTCGATGGCCGCCTACGGCGCGGCGAAGGCGCGGGTGCTGCGCGGCGACGTGGCCGTCGCGGGCCTCGACGACCGCGAGGCCGCCGCCCTGCTCATCGCTGCGCCCGCCCCGCGCCACGTCGGCTTCACCCGCGGGGTGCCGGAGCCGGACCAGCTCGGGATCGTCGACGGGCAGCTGGTGGACCGGGCCTTCGGTGCTCCCGACGGTGACGGCGTCCCCCTCGCCGCGGTCACCGACGTCGCCCCGCCCGGCCCGCCGGGGGAGGCGAACGCCCTG
>CADCTH010000075.1 GCA_902805495.1 uncultured Actinomycetospora sp. | reverse complement strand
CGTGCGCCACGACCGGCTGCCCGACACCGCGGTCGGGCTCGAGGCCCCCGCGCTGCCGGGGATGAGCGCCGTCGAGCTCACCGTCGCCGACGTGTGGGCCACCGGCGTCACCCCCGACAGCCACCCGGTGACCCACCTGCGGGCGTCGCTGGACGAGCGCGGCGCGTACGCGGTGGCCGCGGTGTCCGGTGTGCCCGAGGGCGAGCGCATAGAGGTCGGCGGGGTGGTCACCCACCGCCAGCGGCCGGCGACCGCGGGCGGCACGACGTTCCTCAACCTCGAGGACGAGACCGGCATGCTCAACGTCGTCTGCTCGGAGGGGCTCTGGGCGCGGCACCGGGTGGTGGCGCGCACCAGCGCCGCGCTGGTCATCCGCGGCCGGGTCGAGCGGGCCCCCGACGCGGCCACCGTGGTCAACCTGATCGCCGACCGCATCGAGCGCCTGGAGCTGCGGGTGCCCTCGAGCTCGCGGGACTTCCGGTGAGGGCCGGTGCCCTGGCCCATCGCGTCGACGACGTAGGTCCTGATGGGCGCACTGTGTGGCCCCGGTGTCGGATCAGTGTGAGGTGGCCACGCATCGCGCGCACCGGCGGAACGGATGGGCACGACCGGACAGCCGCCCTCTGCGACCGCGCCGGAGCGGGATCCAGGGCATGCTGCGGCCATGGGCGCACGGGACCGGGCGACGACGCTGCTGCGCGAGGGCGCCCGCGGCGTGGTCGGCGGCGCCGTCGGCACCGGGGCGATGGCGCTCGCCGCCCGGGTCCGGCGCGAGGGGTACGCCCGCCGGCAGGGCATCACGGTCCCCGAGATCGACGAGATCCTCGACTACGACGACAGCGAGCACGTGGTCGTCGCCGCCTCGCGCCTGCTGCACGCCGTCGTCGGCTGGGCGCCCCGCACCGAGCGCGGGCGGCACGCCCTGTTCTGGTTCGTGCACTGGGGCTACGGCTCGTTCGTCGGCACCGGGCACCTCGTGCTGCAGCGGGCGCTCGGCCGGGAGCCCCTGCCCGGCCTCGTGTTCTTCGCCGCCACCCAGACCATGGCGCTCGGCCTGTTCCCCGTCCTCGGCGACACCCCGCCGCCGTGGCGCTGGCGCCGCGACCTGCTGCGCACGAGCTTCGTCCAGCACGGCATCTACGCGGGCGGGGTCGCCGCCGCGAACACGCTCACCGCCCGCGCGGTGTGACCGGGCGATCACCCTGGGGGAACGCCCGCCCGGCGTAGGTTCGCGCGCCGTGGCACCACCCCGCTCGCGCACCGCGCTCGGCCTCGCCGCCGCGTTCGTCACCGGCGGGTTCATGGTCGGGCAGGCCCGCGCCAACGCCGAGCTCGGCACCGAGCTGGGCAACGGGGTGCTCGCCGCGGTGATCTCGTTCGGCACCGGGCTGGTGCTGCTGCTGGTGCTCGTGGCGCTGGTCCCCGCGGGCCGGCGGGGCCTGCGACGCGTCGGCGCCGCCCGGCGTCGCGGCACCCTGCGGCCGTGGCAGCTGCTCGGCGGGTCGGGGGCGCGACGCTCGTCGCGAGCCAGGGGCTGACGGCGCACGTCCTCGGCACCGCGCTGTTCACCATCTCCGTCGTCGCGGGCCAGTCCAGCGGCGGGCTCGTCATCGACCGCGTCGGGCTGGGGCCGGCGGGGTCGCAGGCCACCACCCTGCCGCGCGTCGTGGGGGCGGTGCTCATGCTCGGCGCGGTCGCGCTGTCGGTGGCGCCGTCGGTGCGCACCGAGGCCCCGGTCGCGCTGGCCCTGCTGCCGCTGCTCGCGGGCGTCGCCATCGCCACGCAGCAGGCCCTCAACGGCCGGGTCGCCGCGGCCGCCGGCGGTGGCCCGTCGGACGCCGAGGATCCCGAGGACCTCGACGGGCGGGACGGTTCCGTGCTCACCGCGGTGCTGCCCGCCGCCACGGTCAACTTCGTCGTCGGGCTCGCCGCGCTCGAGGTCGCCGGCCTCGTCGCCGTCGCGGTGCTCGAGCCGCCGCAGCCGCTGCCGTCGGCCTGGTACCTCTATCTCGGGGGGCCGCTCGGCGCGGTCTTCATCGGGCTCAGCGCGTGGATCGTCCGCCAGATCGGGGTCCTGCTGCTCGCGCTGGGCGCCGTCGCGGGGCAGGTCGTGTTCGCCCTCGTGCTCGACGTCGTGGTGCCCGCGGCCGCGGGCGTCCCGTCGGTGGCCACGGTGCTCGGGGCCGCGCTGACGCTGGTGGTCGCGGGCGTCGCCGCGACGCCGTGGCGGTCCCGCCGGGCCGCGGCACGCCGCCCCGCCGAGCGGTGAGCCGCCCGGGACCTCACCCGGCACCTGCCATCATGAGGTCGTGACCGCGACCAAGCTGGACGGCAAGGCCACGCTCGCGTCGATCCTCGACGACCTGCGCACGCGGGTGGAGGCGCTCACCGCGGCGGGGCGGACGCCGGGCCTCGGCACCGTCCTCGTCGGCGACGACCCGGGGTCGCAGTCCTACGTGCGGGGCAAGCACAACGACTGCGCCAAGGTCGGCATCACCTCGATCCGGCGCGACCTGCCCGCCGATGCCACACAGGCCGACGTCGAGGCCGCGATCGACGAGCTCAACGCCGACCCGGCCTGCACCGGCTACATCGTGCAGCTGCCCCTGCCGAAGGGCCTCGACGCGGGCGCGGCGCTCGAGCGCATCGACCCGGACAAGGACGCCGACGGCCTGCACCCCATGAACCTGGGTCGCCTCGTGCTCCAGGAGCCGGGCCCGCTGCCGTGCACCCCGCGCGGGGTGGTCGAGCTGCTGCGCCGCTACGACGTCCCCCTCGACGGCGCCAAGGTCACGGTCCTGGGCCGCGGCGTCACCGTCGGGCGGCCGCTGGGCCTGCTGCTGACGCGGCGCTCGGAGAACGCGACGGTCACCCTGTGCCACACCGGCACCAAGGACGTCGCCGCCGAGCTGCGCGCCGCCGACGTCGTCGTCGCCGCGGCCGGGGTGCCGGGGCTGGTCACCGCGGACATGGTCAAGCCCGGCGCCGCGGTGCTCGACGTCGGGATCACCCGCGGCGAGCACGGCCTCGTCGGCGACGTCGCGCCCGAGGTGGCCGAGGTCGCGTCGTACCTCGCGCCCGTGCCCGGCGGGGTGGGGCCGATGACCCGCGGGATGCTGCTGACCAACGTGGTCGAGCGTGCGGAGCGGGCTCCGGTGTCCGCTCGGTGACCACCGTGACCCCTCGGCCGACGCCCCCGCCCACCCCGGAGCCCACCCCGCGGCCCGACCGGCCGTCGATGGTGCCGGCTCCGCCGCCCGACGAGAGCCCCACCGAGATGCTCCCGTCCGCCGCGGGCCGGCACTCCCGGCCGGCGCGCACGCGCGAGGAGCGCCGCGCCGAGCTGGTCCGCAAGGTCCGTGCGCACCTGCCGTTCCTCGTCGTGCTGCTGGTGGTCGCCGTCGCGTTCGGGCGCATCGCCCTGCAGCACTGGCGCGAGGGCACCACGGAGCTCGGCGTCGCCCTGCTGCTCGCGGGGGTCCTGCGCGCGAGCCTCACGCGCACCGCGGCCGGGCTGCTGGCGGTGCGCAGCCGGCGCGTCGACATCGTCACCTACACGCTGTTCGGCCTCGTCCTCATCGCCGTCTCGCTGACGATCACGGGCGGCCCGCTCGCCACCCGCTGACCTCCGAGGTCACACCGCTCGCCCGTACTGGGTACCAGTGCCGTTGATAGCGTGCGGGCAGGTCGGACGGCGCCGGTCGTCGGCGCCCGTGAGGAGGGCTTTCGAGACGTGGCGAAGATCAAGGTAGAGGGCACCGTCGTCGAGCTCGACGGTGACGAGATGACCCGGATCATCTGGCAGTTCATCAAGGACAAGCTGATCCACCCGTACCTCGACATCGACCTCGAGTACTACGACCTCGGCATCGAGCACCGCGACGAGACCGACGACCAGGTCACCGTGGACGCCGCCAACGCGATCAAGCAGCACGGCGTCGGCGTCAAGTGCGCGACGATCACGCCGGACGAGGCGCGGGTCGAGGAGTTCGGCCTCAAGCGCATGTACCGCTCGCCCAACGGGACGATCCGCAACATCCTGGGCGGCGTCATCTTCCGCGAGCCGATCGTCTGCCAGAACATCCCGCGCTACGTCCCGCACTGGACCAAGCCGATCGTCGTCGGGCGTCACGCCCACGGCGACCAGTACCTGGCGCAGGACTTCAAGGTGCCCGGCCCGGGCACGGTGACCATCAGCTACACGCCCGACGGCGAGGGCGAGCCGATGGAGTTCAAGGTGGCGGAGTTCCCGGAGGCGGGGGGCGTCGCGCTGGGGATGTACAACTACAAGGACTCGATCATCGACTTCGCCCGCGCCTCGCTGCGCTACGGGCTGGACCGGAACTTCCCGGTCTACATGTCGACGAAGAACACCATCCTCAAGGCCTACGACGGCATGTTCCGAGACACCTTCGAGGAGATCTTCGAGTCCGAGTTCAAGGCGGACTTCGAGAAGGCCGGCCTGACCTACGAGCACCGCCTCATCGACGACATGGTCGCCGCGGCGCTCAAGTGGGAGGGCGGCTACGTCTGGGCCTGCAAGAACTACGACGGCGACGTGCAGTCCGACATCGTCGCGCAGGGCTTCGGCTCGCTCGGCCTGATGACCTCGGTGCTCATGACGCCCGACGGCACGGTCGAGGCGGAGGCGGCCCACGGCACGGTCACCCGGCACTTCCGTCAGCACCAGCAGGGCAAGGAGACCTCGACCAACCCGGTCGCGTCGATCTTCGCCTGGAGCCGCGGCCTGTCCCAGCGGGGCAAGCTCGACGGCAACGACGCCCTCGTCGACTTCGCGCAGAAGATGGAGGACGTCTGCGTGAACACGATCGAGAGCGGCAAGATGACCAAGGACCTGGCGCTGCTGATCGGCAAGGACGCCGACTACCTCAACACCCAGGACTTCCTCGACGCGATCGACGAGGGCCTGCAGAAGGCCGTCGCGGGCTAGTCGGTCGCGGCACGCTCCTCGGGCCCCTCTCCCGGCGACGTCGGGGGAGGGGCCCGTCGTGTGTGCGGGGATAGCAGATCGCCCTGCGGGGCATCTGTGCAGCGACCACGCCGCACCTCCACCTCCGGGACCCGCCATCGCTGACAGACTCTCGACCATGGACGAGGCCCCCGCGTCCCGGGACATCGCGCGCGGGCACGCGCCCACGCGCGGTCACCTCATCGGCGAGGGCCTCGCGTGGACCGCGCGCTGGAGCCTGCGCTTCCTGCTGGTCGCCGCCGGTCTGACGCTGTTCGGCCTGCTCGTCATCGCGCTGTGGTCCGTGGTGTTCCCGGTGTTCCTGGGCCTGGTCATCGCGACGGTGCTCGAGCCGCCGGTGACGTGGCTGCGCAACCGGCGGGTGCCCGGGGGACTGGCGACGGCGCTGGTCCTCGTCGTGGCGCTCGCGGTGTTCGGCGGGATCGTCGCGCTCATCGCGCCGGCGGTGGCCGGGCAGGCCCCCGCGATCGCGCAGGGGGCCGTGGGCGGCATCCAGCAGATCCAGAACCTGCTCCAGGGGCCGCCGTTCAACCTGGGCGCGAGCCAGATCGGACAGTACGTCCAGGCCGCCACCGAGCGGCTGCAGCAGAGCGCGGGGCAGATCGCGAGCGGGGTCGTCACGGGCCTCACGGCCGTGGCCAACGGGGTCATCAACGCCGTCCTCGCCCTGGTCCTCGCGTTCCTCTTCGTCAAGGACGGCCCGAGGTTCCTGCCCTGGCTGCGCCGCACGGCGGGCCCGACGTCGGGCGACCACCTCGCCGAGGTCGGCGCCCGCGCGTGGCTGCGTCTCGGGGGGTTCATCCGCAGCCAGGCCCTGATCGGCTTCGTCGACGCGGTGTTGATCGGCGTCGGCCTGGTGATCTTCTGGGTGCCGCTGGCCCTGCCACTGGCGGTGCTGACGTTCTTCGGCGCCTTCATCCCGATCATCGGGGCGCTCGTCGCCGGGGCGCTCGCGGTGCTCATCGCGCTCGTGGTGCAGGGTCCGGCCACGGCGCTCGGCGTGCTGATCCTGATCATCGTGGTGCAGCAGGTCGAGGGGAACCTGCTCCAGCCGCTGGTGCAGGGCAAGGGGCTGGGGCTCAACGCGGCGATCGTGATCCTCGCCGTGACCGCGGGGTCGAGCCTGGCCGGCATCGCCGGGGCGTTCCTCGCCGTGCCGGTGGCCGCGGTGCTCGCCGAGGTCCTGCGCGACCTCGGCGAGCGGATCGACGCCCACGCGGGGGAGACGCCCGCGCCCGACGCCGGCGCGGACGCCGACGACCTGGCGGGGGACGGTGGATCGACCGTGCCCACCGGGGGCCGCCCGTCCGACGTCACGGCGGGCCCCGGCGCCACAGACCCCGCCGGGACCCCCGACGCGCGCGCCGACCCGGCCGGCGCCCAGGCGACCGGTGCGGCCAGGGCGGGGGGGCCCGGCGAGGAGGACCACTCCGTCGGGGGCGGGGAGCGCGTCGCGCGCGGCGCG
>CADCTH010000074.1 GCA_902805495.1 uncultured Actinomycetospora sp. | reverse complement strand
CGTCGGGGAGGTGGCCGCCGATCGCCCAGTGCCCCGACCGCGTGCGGTGCTGGTAGGTGCTGGCCAGCGGCCCGTCGGCGCGGCCGTCGAGGTGGCAGGGGCGGTCGGCGGGCCCGGCGAAGGTGAAGCGGACGTGATGCTCGAGGACGTCGAGCACGGTCACGCCCAGCGGCGCGACGAGCGCCGGCGTGCCCGCACCCGCCGTGACGACGACGGCGTCGGCCGCGAGGGGATCGCCGTCGGCGAGGTGCACCGTGCCGTCGGCGTCGATCGCCGTGACCGTCGCGCGCTCGGGGGTCACGGCGGCGGTGAGGAAGGCCCCGGCGGCGACGAGGTCGAGCACCCCGCCGGCGGGGTCGTGGAGGGCGCCGTGGCGGTCGACCCGGTGGACCGCGCCCGCGGCGGACATCGCGTCGGCCCAGGCCGGCACGCGGGGCCCGGAGACCACGAGGCGCTCGGCGCCGACCAGCGTCCGCCCCGCGCGCACCGACCACTCGTCCCAGAGCTCCGAGGCGCGGCGGGCCTCCGCGACCAGGGCGGGGTCGCCGTGGGCGACGCGGAAGATGCGCGTGTCGCCGACCGACCGGGCGCCCATCGGCGGGCCGGTGTCGAGGCAGCGCACGGCGGCCCCGGCCGCGCGCAGCATGTAGCTCGTCGCGAGCCCGACGATGCCCGCGCCGACCACCGTCACCCGCACGTGCGCCCTCCCGACCCCGAGACCGGGATCAGGGTGCACCCCGATTCGCCGGGCCGCAGCGGCGCGCAGTCTCGGGTCATGAGGATTCTGGTGTGGGTTCTGGCGGGCATCGGCGCGGTCGTCCTGCTCGGCGGCGTGGTCCTGCCGCTCGTGTCGTGGCTGCTCGGCGCGCTCGTGTGGCTGGTGCCGGCGGCGCTCGTCGTCGGCGGCGGCGTGTGGCTGGCGAAGCGTGCGAAGGAGCGGAAGTCCGTCGGCGCGCCGACCGACGCGCCCCGGCTGCCCTGACGCGGGCGGGCGTCGCAGCGAACGGCCTGTTCGCTGCTTCTAGGCGTACGAACGGCGCGTTCGCTGCACGGCGTTCAGCGCCGGCGCGGTGCGAACACCCCGTCGACGGCGAACGCCGGCAGCACGGCCTTCGTCAGCGGCGCCGAGACCTCGCGCAGCCGCGCCATGCTCTCGGCGCCCAGGTGACGCCAGGGCGCGAGGGACATGCGCGTCGTGTGGTGCTCGATCTCGGCACGCAGGGCGACGCCGGTCTCGGTGAGGGCGCCGTCGCCGTCGAGCAGGCCGCGCTCGGTCAGGCCGGCGCTCGCCTCGCTCCACTGCTCGGGTGACCAGCCGCGGCTGCGCTGGGCGAAGGCGACGGTGAAGCCCTTGCCGGTGGCGGTGTGGGTCACGAGCGCCTCGATGCCGGACAGCCCGGCCGAGACCAGCGCGTGCAGGTGGGCGTCGCCGCGGTGCTCGCGCAGCAGGGTCACGCCGTGCCAGAGCGCGAGGTGCGGTTCCTCGGGCCAGGGCAGGTCGGCGTGGGCGGCGTAGAGGGGGCGGTCCTCCCCCGTCGCCCCGTCGCACGCGCGCCGCACCAGCTCGCCGGCCTCGGTGACCGCCCGCGACGACACCTGGTCGCCGAGCAGGCGGCGGAGCGCCGAGTCGGCGGCGCGCAGGCGGGCGTTGACGGCGTCGGGCGGCGCGACCTGCGCCCACACCATCGGCACCGAGCGCGCCACGAGTGCCGGGTTGAAGTTGAAGAACGTCGCCGCCACCACGCCCGGGCCCACCGCGCCCATCGGGGCGGCGCGCTGGGCGAAGTACTGGTCGCGGTCGCGGGTGACCCCGGCCTGCGCCAGCTCCTCGCCCACCTCGGGCACGAAGTAGATCATCGAGTGCAGGGGCTCGAGGCGCGCCGCGAGGGCGGAGGCGTCGGCGGGGTCCACGGCGGTGTCGGAGGGTGCGGCCACGAGACGCACCGTCCCACGTCGTGCGCACCTCCGCCGAGGGCAGACTGGACCCATGCCGTCCTGGCCCGACCGGGCCCCGCTCGGGGGCCTCGCCCCGCGCCGCCGGGCCTTCGTGCTGGCCCTGCTCGCGCTCGCCGCCGTGCTCCTCGTGCTGGTCGGGGTGGGGGTGGCCCGCGAGTACCGCGTGCCGGCCGCCGCCGACCCCGACGTCCCCGGCGCCGTGGTGATGGTTACCGGCTACGGCGGCAACCGCGCCGCGTTCATCGCGCTGGCCGAGCGGCTGCGGTCCGACGGCCGGCGCGCGGTGATCGTCGACCTGCCCTCCGGCGGCACCGGCGACCTCGTCAACCAGGCCGCCACCGTCGACGACACCGTCCGCGGGCTCCTCGACGAGGGCGCCCCCTCGGTCGACGTCGTCGGCTACTCGGCGGGCGGGGTCGCCACCCGCGTCTACCTCGACCGCGGCCGCACGGCGCCGGCCGTGCGCCGGGTGGTGACGCTGGGCTCGCCGCTGCAGGGCGCGGAGCTCGCAGCGGCCGGCGGGGCCCTCGTGCCCGGCGCCTGCCCGCGCGCGTGCCAGCAGCTCGCGCCCGGCAGCGCCCTGCTCACGGGCCTCGCG
>CADCTH010000073.1 GCA_902805495.1 uncultured Actinomycetospora sp. | reverse complement strand
TGATGAGGAACGGCGTGATCAGCAGCGTGCGGACCACGCCGCGCCCGAAGAACCGGCGGTTGAGCAGCAGCGCGAGCGCCAGCCCGAGCGCCACGGCGATGAGCACCGAGCCCAGCGTCATGACCACGGTGTTGAGCGCGACCTGGCGGAACTGGCTGTCGGTGAAGACGTCGGCGTAGTTCCGGAACCACACGAAGCTCTGCGAGCCCGGCCGGACGAGGTTCCAGGACTGCACCGAGTAGTAGAGCGTCAGGATGAACGGGATCTGCGTGACGATGATCGTGAAGATCAGCGCGGGCAGCAGCGGAGCACGACGACGCCAGCCCTCGGCGCGGTCGATCATCGGCTTCCCGCCGACCTCGGCGGTCGGTGCGGGGCGTTCGACAGTGGTCGTCATCGCTGGTAGCTCTCCCCCACCGTCTCCGCGTAGTTCTGTGACTGCTCCAGGGCCTCGTCGACGCTGACCTGCCCGGCGATCGCCGCGCTGATCTGCTGGCTGACGCGGGTGCCGAGGTCCTGGAACTCCGGGATGCGGACGAACTGGATGCCCTGGTACGGCACCGGCTGCACGGTCGGCTGCTCCGGGTTCGCGCTCTGCAGTCCCTGCTGGATCAGCGGCGCGTAGGCCCCCGCCACCTGCTGGTACTCCGGGATGGCGTACGTCGACTGGCGTGACCCGGGCGGGATCGAGGTCCACCCGACCTCGGGGTCGTTGCCGGCGAGCTGGATGTACTCCTTGTTCGTCATCCAGGACATGAAGCGCCACGCCGCGTCCTTGCGCGGCGAGGTCTGCGGGATGCCGAGCGACCAGGAGTACAGCCAGCCCGAGGCCGGCGTGGCCACCACCGGGGCGGGGGCGTAGCCGATGCGTCCGGCGACGGTCGACTCGGCGGGGTCCTCGACGGTGCCGGCGGCCGAGGTCGCGTCGTACCACATGGCCGCCTGACCCTGGCCGAACTGCGTCGCGCACTCGGAGAAACCGGACTGCGAGGCGCCGGGCTGGCCGTGGGTGCGGACGAGGTCGACGTAGAACTGCACGGCCTGGCGCACCTCGGGCGAGGTGAGCTGGGCCCGCCACTGCGGGTCGAACCACCGGCCGCCGAAGGTGTTGATCACCGTGTCGAGCGGGGCCATCATCTCGCCCCAGCCCGGCTTGCCGCGCAGGCAGATGCCGCGGCGCTGGCCCTCGCCCTGGTCGAGCCGGGCGGCGATCTCCGCGACCTGCGGCCACGTCGGCTGCGCCGGCATCTGGATGCCGGCCTGCTCGAAGAGGTCGCGGCGGTACATGAGGAACGACGACTCGCCGTAGAACGGCACCGAGTACATCCGGCCCTCGTACGAGAGCGCCTCGCGCACCGACGGGATGAAGTCCGCGGCGTCGTAGCCGGGCGTGCCGTCGATGAAGGGCTGCAGGTCGGTCAGCCAGCCGTTCTTCGCCCACTGCGGCGTCTCGTAGTTCGAGATCATCACGACGTCGAACTCGCCGCCACCGGTCGCGACCGACGCGGTGATCTTGGCGCGGGCCTCGTTCTCCGACAGCGAGACGAAGCGCAGCCGGATGCCGGGGTTGGCCGCCTCGAACTGGGGCGCGAGCGAGACCGCGTCCTCCATCTGCGGGTTGGACACGATCGCGACCGTGACGGTCTCGACGCCCTCCGAGGCGCCGAGCGCACCTGCCCCCGAACAGCCGGCGACGAGCGCCAGACTCGCCAGGATCGCCGCGAGGACGGCCGGCGCCCGGCCCCTCCGTCGTGGCTGCGCCACCCCGCGCATCGCGCCTCCCGCCCGTCGGCCAGCCCACCACCGCCTCACCGTGACGTGGGCCACTGGCGGTGGAGTGACCGTAGAACTGCACTCCGTGAGACGCAAGCGCTTAACCGCGTCAGATCCGCAAGGAGGTGCGCAGGGGGCCGGACAGGGTAGAACTTGCGCGGGAGCGGGCGGGCCGCCGGAGGACGGGAGCCGGGCATGGTCACGATGGCCGATGTCGCACGGCTGGCCGGCGTCTCCACCGCGACCGTGTCGCACGTCCTCAACGGCACCCGCCCGGTGCGCGCCACCACCCGCGAGACGGTGCTCTCGGCCGTGGCCGCCACCCACTACACGCCCAACACCGTGGCGCGATCACTCGCCACCGCGAGGACCACGACGATGGGCCTGGTCCTCTCCGCGATCTCCAACCCCTACTTCGGCGAGCTGCTGCACGCCGCCGAGTCCGCGGCCGCCGCGGCGGGCTACACATTGCTGCTCGTCGACCCGCACGAGGACCCCGAGTACGAGCTGACCGTCGTCACGCGCCTGCACCACCACCGCGTCGACGGCGTCGTGCTCGCCCCGTCGGCGCGACCCGAGGCGGCGCTGGCCTACCTCGCCCGCCACGAGGTGCCGCCGGTGCTGCTCGACCGGCTCATCGACGCGGGCCACGACCAGGTCGGCAGCGAGAACCGCGAGGCCACGGCCGCGCTGACCGGCCACCTCGCCGACCACGGGCACACGCGCATCGGGCTCGTCGCCGGGCTCGACGGGCTGTCGACCACCGCGGAGCGCCGCGACGGGCACCGCGACGCCCTGCGCGCGCGGTGCGTGCCCGTCGACCCCGCCCTCGAGGTCAGCGGCGCGTCGGCCACCGGGCCCGCGCGCGACGCCGTCCACCGGCTGCTCGCCCTCGACGGCCCGCCCACCGCGATCGTCGCGGGCAACAACAGCATGACCATCGGCGTCATGCAGGCGCTGCGCGACGTCGGGCTCGTGGTGCCGCGCGACGTCGCGGTGGCCGCGTTCGACGACTTCGCGTGGGCCGACCTGTTCTCCCCGCGCCTGACCGTCGCAGCCCAGCCGTTCGACGAGATCGCCGCCGCCGCGGTGGAGCTGCTACTGGACCGGATTGCCGACCCCGCGGCCCCGCCGACGACGCGCCGGCTCGCGCCGCGGTTGGTCGTGCGGGAGTCGTGCGGCTGCTAGGTCGCGAGCACAGCAAGCTCGGCCAGGTGGTCGAGCGAGCGCTCGAGGTGGTCGACGCCGAAGGGCGGGAAGCTGATGTGCTCGCGGAGGGACGGGGGCACGCGCGACCAGTCGTAGGTCAGGGTCACGCGGCAGGCGTCGTCGTCGGGGCCCTCGGGCTCGACCTCGTAGCCCCAGGTCCAGCCGCCGTAGCCGATCTCCCCGTCCGGCCCGTACTGCCCGGGCTGCCAGGTGATCGCCCGCGGCGCATCGAACACCTCGACGCGGTTGTGCATGCGGTAGTCGCCGTCGGGGTGGTTCGCGTGGTACATGCCCATGCCGAAGATCTGCCCAGCCCCGGTGATCCGGCGGCCCGGCTCCAGCGGCTCGCGCACCCAGCCCGTGCCGTCGATCGCGGCGTGGGTCGCGGGGTCCGCGAGCACCCCGAACACGCGCTCGGCGGGAGCGCCGATCACGCGCGTCACCACGAGGGCCTCGTCGGTCGTCGTCTCGGTGGCCACGGGGCAACCCCTCTCCGTCGGGTAGTACGGCAACCGTATCGTCCGGTACGGAAAGGGGACAAGGGCTCGCCGAACGGAGCGGGGATACTGCCGCCATGGCGCGATCAGCGGAGTTCGTCGTCGGGGTCGACTCGTCGACCCAGGCCACCAAGGTCCTCGTCGTCGACCCGACCGACGGTCGGGTGGTGCGCGAGGCCCGGCGCGCGCACCCCGAGGGCACCGAGGTCGATCCGCGGGCGTGGTGGGACGCGCTGGCCGGGGCGCTCGGCGAGGTCGGGACCGACGACGTCGCCGCGATCGGGGTGGCCGGCCAGCAGCACGGGATGGTGCTGCTCGACGACGCGGGCGAGCCGGTGCGCGACGCGCTGCTGTGGAACGACACGCGCTCGGCGCCCGACGCACAGGCACTGATCGAGGAGCTGGGCGGGGCCGAGGCGTGGGCCGAGGCCGTCGGCACGGTGCCGGTCGCGAGCATCACCGCGACCAAGCTGCGCTGGACCTCGCGCGCCGAGCCCGACGTCGCCGAGCGCGCGCGGCGGGTGATGCTGCCGCACGACTGGCTGACCTGGCGGCTCTGCGGCTCGCCCGACGAGCCCACCACCGACCGCGGCGACGCGTCGGGCACGGGCTACTGGTCGACGGTCACCGGCGACTACCGCCCCGACCTGCTCGAGCTCGCGTTCGGGCGCACGCTCGGCGTGCCGCGGGTGGCCGACCCGGCGGAGGTCGTCGGGCGGACGTCGGACGGGCTCGCGGTGTCCGCGGGCACCGGCGACAACGCGGGCGCGGCGCTGGCGATCGGGCCCGGGCCGGGCGAGGTGGTGGTCTCGATCGGCACCTCGGGGACGGTGTTCACCGGCCACGACCGGCCCACCACCGACGCCTCGGGCGCCGTCGCCGGCTTCGCCGATGCGCGCGGGGGCTTCCTGCCGCTGGTGGCGACGCTCAACGCCGCGCGTGTTCTGGGGGTCGGCGCGCGGCTGCTCGGCGTGGAGCCCGACGGGTTCGACGAGCTGGCCCTGGCGGCCGAGCCCGGGGCGGGCGGGCTGGTGCTGCTGCCCTACCTCGACGGCGAGCGCACCCCCGACCGCCCGCAGGCCCGGGGCCGCTACGTCGGGCTGACCACGACCTCGGGGACGCGCGAGAACCTGGCCCGCGCGACCGTCGAGGGCATGCTCTGCGGGCTCGCCGACGGGGTGGACGCGATGACCGCGCAGGGGGTGCCGGCGCGCCGGGCGCTGCTGATCGGCGGGGGCTCGCGCTCGCGGGCGGTGGCCGAGCTCGCGCCCGACGTGCTGGGCCTGCCGGTCGAGGTGCTCGCGGCGCAGGAGTACGTGGCCCTCGGCGCCGCCCGCCAGGCGGCCTGGGCGCTGCACGGCGAGGAACCCGGCTGGACGGTGACGCGCGAGACGACCCGCGAGGTGTCGGACGCCGCGGCAGCGGACCAGATCCGCGCGCGCTACGCCGACGTCCGCGAGGGCGAGGCGCCGTAGCCGAGGCGTGGTTCGTTCGGCTGGCGGGGTTCTTGCCAGCGTGGGGGCCACGCTGGCGTCCAACGCCAGGAAATCCACCCGCTCGTCCTCACCTCCTCGCGGGAATTGAGCAACACCGGCTCATTTTTGCATGAGTCGTGGGCCTGCAAGGCCGGGCCGCCTTCGGCACTCGAGGAGGAACCACCATGAGCACCCTGATCCCCTGGGGCCCCCGCTTCGCCGACCCGTTCGCGCTGACCGAGGCCGCCCCGCCGCCGCCATCCGCGGCGTCAGCTGGTACGCCCCGATCACCGACGTGGTGCGCGAGGGCGACGACGGCGTCGTCCGCCTCGAGCTCCCGGGCGTGGACGTCGCGAAGGACGTCACCGTCGAGGTCGAGGGCGGTCGCCTGACCGTTCGCGGCGAGCGCCGTGACGAGCAGACCGGCGAGGGCTTCCGGCAGAGCCGCCACGGCTCGTTCCGCCGGACCTTCACGCTGCCCCAGCACGTCGCCGACGACGCGGTGTCCGCGTCCTACGACGCCAGCGTGCTGACCGTCCGCGTCGCCGGCGCTCACGCGTCGGTCGAGACCGGCGCGCGGCGCGTGGCCATCGAGGGCGTGCCCGCCCCCGAGACCACCGACGGGTCGAGCGACGGCGAGACCGGCGAGGGCGGCGAGGACAAGGCCGCCTGACGCAGCGAACGGGTATCTCGCTGCTCCTACGCGCGCGAAGTCCCCGTTGATCACCGCGTCCGCGGCCCACAAGACGCCCCCGAGACCTTCACGGTCTCGGGGGCGTCGTCGTGTCCGGAGCTGATGATCGTGGGGGATTTCCTGGCGTTCAACGCCAGCGTGGCCGCCACGCTGGCACGCGCGCTGCCCATCCCCGGCGAGCGGCGCCCGTACTTTCCGGTCGTCGACCGCGGAGAGCAAGCGATCTTAATTGAGTAGCCGAGCATTCGGCTACTGTCGGTGAGCGTCGATCAGCGGGTGCGACCCCGGCCGCGTCCGGCGCCCGCCCGCGACGAGTGCGCCGCTGCAGAATGAGTGGACGTCGAGTACGTGGTCGGCGCGGACTGGCCGCTGCGGGCCTGCCCGCCGCGGGACTGTCCGGTGCCGCGTGCCTCGGTGGCACCGCCCCCGGAGCCCGTCCCGCCGCGACGTCCCTGTCCGCGTCCGCCGCCGCGCCGCCCCGCGCCGGCCCCGGCGCCGGAGCCGGAGC
>CADCTH010000072.1 GCA_902805495.1 uncultured Actinomycetospora sp. | reverse complement strand
TGCACAAGCCGTGGCGCCTCGACCCGTACCCGACCTACGCGGCGCTGCGCGCGCAGGCCGCCGGCGGCGTGGCCCGCAGCCGCACCGGGATCAACGCCGTCGCCACCCACGAGGCGTGCACCGCGGTGCTGCGCGACCGGCGGTTCGGGGTGCGGCTGGCGGACGGGCGGATGCCGTTCGACCCCCAGGACGCGCAGCGCAGCGGAGCCGGACCGTCCGACACCGACGACGCGAGCACCTCGTCGGGGCACGACCCGACGGAGCCGGGCGCCGCGCTCATCGAGCCGATCGACCTCTCGCTGCTGGCGCTCGACGCGCCCGACCACACCCGCCTGCGCCGCCTCGCCCAGCCGACGTTCGCGCCGCGGCGGCTGGCGGGCTACCGCGACACGGCCCGCGCGGTCACCGGGCGCCTGCTCGACGACGCGGCCGCCCGCGGGACGTTCGACCTGGCCACCGACCTCGCGGCGCCGCTGCCGATCAGCATCATCGCCGAGCTGCTCGCCATCCCCGACGTGGACACCCCGCGCTTCGCACGCTGGGGCCGCGCGCTCGGCGCCGCGCTGGACGGCGTGCGCTCGGTGCGCCACGCACACGCCCTGTCCCGGGCCACCGCGGACCTGCGGGCGCTGTTCGGCGACCTCGTCGAGCGCCGCCGCGCCGACCCCGGCGAGGACGTCATCTCGCAGCTCGTGCACGCCCTCGACGAGGACGCGCTGACCCTCGACGAGCTCGTCTCGCTGGCCCAGCTGCTGCTCGTCGCCGGCTTCGAGACCACGACCAACCTCATCGGCAACGCCGTGCGCGCCCTGCAGGCCACGGGCACCTGGGACGACCTCGTCGCCGACCCGGCCCTCGCCGTGGGCGTCGTCGAGGAGACCCTGCGCTTCGACCCGCCCGTGCAGCTCACGGCGCGCTTCGCGCACGAGAAGGTCGAGATCGGCGGGCGCACGCTGCGGCGCGACTCGGGCGTGCTCGTCCTGCTCGCGAGCGCCGGGCGCGACCCCGCCGCGCACGCCGACCCCGACCATTTCGACCCGCGCCGCACCCAGACCACCCCGCACCTCGCGTTCTCCGGCGGCGCGCACTACTGCCTCGGCGCCGCGCTGGCGCGGATGGAGGGCGAGGTCGCGCTCGAGGTGCTCGCGCAGCGGATGCCGCGCCTGCGCCCCGCGGGGAGGATCGTGCCCCGCGTCGCGACCGTCCTGCGCGGCCCGCGACACTTCCCCGTCCGCGTTGAGTGATCCCCGGAGGTCTCGATGCCCGAGCTGCCCTCGATCGCCCACGTCGCCCTGTCGGTGACCGACCTCGCGGCGAGCACCGCCTGGTACGAGCAGCTGCTCGGCGTCGAGCCGGCCATGACGCTCGCCGACGGGCCGTTCGAGCGGAAGGTGTTCGCGCTCGCGGGCGGCCAGCTCTTCGGGCTCACGGCGCACGAGACCGCGCGCCCCGGTGACCGCTTCGACGTCGCCGCCCCGGGTCTCGACCACGTCGGCTTCGCCTGCCCCGACCGCGCCGCCGTCGCCGCGTGGCAGACGCACCTCGACCTGCTCGGCGTCGCGCACGGCGGCGTCGTCGAGGCCGACTACGGCTGGGCGCTGTCGTTCACCGACCCCGACGGCAACGCGCTGGAGTTCTTCGCGCCCGCGTCCTGAGCGGCCCGGCGGACCACCCCGACGGCTCCGCCACATCCTCCTTTCGGCCAGTCATCGGTTGTCGCAGGAGTAGTGCGACAACGAGTTCCCTGCGACACACTGGCCCGACCACCCGACCGGGGTGGCTCGGTCCGCCTCGTGGGGGTGACTCGTGGAACCGCACACCGGGCTCGTCGCCATGCACATGAGCGACGGGATCGTGAACGCCCCGATCTCGGTGCTGTTCGCCCTGATCGCCGTGCTCGGGCTGGCGTTCTGCGTCTCCCGCGCCCGGCGCGACCTCGACGACCGCACGGCCCCGATGGCCGGTCTCGTCGCCGCCTTCGTGTTCGCCGTGCAGATGCTGAACTTCCCGGTCCTGCCCGGGGTCAGCGGCCACCTGCTCGGCGGTGCGCTATGCGCGATCCTCGTCGGGCCCTACGTCGGCGCGCTGTGCGTCTCGATCGTGCTGCTCCTGCAGGCCCTGCTCTTCGCCGACGGCGGCCTCTCGGCGCTGGGCACCAACATCACGAACATGGCGCTGATCGGCACCTTCGTCGGCTACGGCGTCGCGGTGGCCATGCGCCGGATCGCGACGCGCAGCCGCGGCGGCCTCCTGCTCACCGCGTTCGTCGCCGCGTGGGTCAACACCGTGGTCGCCTCCCTCGGCTTCGTGCTCGAGTACGCGCTCGGCGGTCAGGGCCTGGCCCTGGGCACCGTGTTCGGGCTGATGACCGGCTTCCACGCCCTGATCGGGATCGGCGAGGGGATCATCACCGCGCTGACCGTCGGCGCGGTCGCCGCGGCGCGCCCCGACCTCGTCCACCTCACCCGGACCTCGTCGCCGTCGCTGCAGATCAAGACGACGGGGGTCCGGTCGTGAAGCGGCTACCCCTGGCCTTCTACGCCGGCTGCCTCCTCGTCGCGCTGCTGCTCGCCGGGGTCGTCTCGTACGCAGCGAGCGGCAGCCCCGACGGCCTCGACGCCGTGACGCAGACCGGGTGCGAGCTCGACGAGGCCGGCGAGCCCGTCGGCGGGACGTGCATCGCCCAGAACGCCGGCGAGCACGCCACCGCGGCCAGCCCGCTCGCCGACTACACCGTCGGCGGCGCCGAGGGCACCACCGGCGTCGCGGGCGTGGTCGGCGTGCTGGTGACGCTCGCCGTCGCCGGGGGCCTGTTCTGGGTCCTGCGCCGGCGGTCGTCGCCGAGCGGGACCCCGAGCCGGGTCGAGTAGCGGTGGCGGCCGGGCACGCCCACCCGCTCTACCGCGCCGGGGACTCGGTGGTCCACCGCCTGCCCGCGCACGTGAAGATCGTCGGCGCGTTCGTGTTCGTCCTCGCCGTGGTGGCCACGCCGCGCGAGGCGTTCGCGGTGTTCGGGCTGCAGTTCCTGCTGCTGGTCGGCGTGTGGATCGCGGCGCGCATCCCGCCGGGGTGGCTCGCGGCGCGGGCGCTGATCGAGGCGCCGTTCGTCGTGCTCGCCGTCCTGCTGCCGTTCTTCGCCGTCGGCCCGCGCGTCGAGTGGTGGGGGATGTCGCTGTCGGTCGACGGCCTGCTCGCCGGGTGGAACATCCTGGTCAAGGGCACGCTCGGCGTCCTGGTGTCCGTGACGCTCGCGGGCACCACGCCGCTGCGCGACCTCGTCTCGGGGCTCTCGCGGCTGCGGGTGCCGGCGATGGTCTGCGTGATCGCGACGCTGATGCTGCGCTACCTCGAGGTCATCGCCGCCGAGGCCCGCCGGATGCGCCTGGCGCGGATCTCCCGCGGGCACGACCCCCGGTTCGCCTGGCAGCTCGGGGCGACGGTGCGCTCGGTCGGCGCGCTGTTCCTGCGGTCCTACGAGCGCGGCGAGCGCGTGCACCTGGCGATGCTCTCGCGCGGCTACACCGGCACCATGCCCGCCTTCACCACGGCGTCGGCGTCCACCGCGACGTGGGCCGCGGCGCTGCTGCCCGCGGCCGGCGCGGTGCTGTTCGCGGCGTCCGCATACTGGGCCTGGTGACCACTCCCTCCCTCGAGGTCTCGGGGCTGGCGTTCGCGTACCCCGACGGCCACCAGGCGCTGTTCGGCGTGGACCTGCGCATCGAGCGCGGCGAGCGCGTCGCGCTGCTGGGGCCCAACGGGGCGGGCAAGACCACGCTCGTGCTCCACCTCAACGGCGTCCACCGGGCGGGCGCCGGCACGGTCCGGGTCGGCGGGCTCGAGGTCGCCCGCGAGCACCTCCAGGAGATCCGCCGCCGCGTCGGCATCGTCTTCCAGGACCCCGACGACCAGCTCTTCATGCCCACCGTCCGCGACGACGTCGCGTTCGGGCCCGCGAACTTCGGCGTCACCGAGCCGGAGCTGTCGCGGCGGGTGGCCGACGCGCTGGGCGCCGTGGGGATGGCCGCGCTCGCGGACCGGTCGCCGATGCACCTCTCGGGCGGTCAGCGCCGCCGCGTCGCCCTGGCCACGGTGCTCGCCTGCGACCCCGAGATCCTCGTGCTCGACGAGCCCTCGACCCACCTCGACCCCGTGGCCCGCCGCGAGCTGGCCGAGGTGCTGCTGGGCCTCGACCGGACGATGCTCATGGTCACCCACGACCTGCCCTACGCGCTGCAGCTCTGCCCGCGCTCGGTGGTCATCGACGGCGGCGTCGTGGTGGCCGACGCGCCCACCCGCGAGATCCTCGCCGACCCCGACCTCCTCGCCGCCCACCGCCTCGAGCTGCCCTTCGGCTTCGCCGTCAGCTGAGCGCGTGCCAGGCTCGCCGGCATGGACCTCGAGGATTTCCGCACGATGGCCTCCGGAGAGCAGGGGCTGGTCGTCGTCGCGACGGCCCGGGCCGACGGGTCGGTGCAGTCGACGGTGGTCAACGCCGGCGTGATGGACCACCCCGTCACCGGTACGCCCGTGGTCGCGTTCGTGGCGGCCGGGGGGTCGCTGAAGCTCAAGAACCTGCGGGAACGGCCCCGGGCGACGGTGACGGCGCGCTCCGGGTGGCGGTGGGGGACGGTCGAGGGGTCGGCGGAGCTCGCCGGCCCGGACGACGCGCTGGCGGGTCTCGACGACGTCCCCCAGCTGCTGCGCGACATCTTCACCGCGGCCGGCGGCACCCACGACGACTGGGACGAGTTCGACGCGACCATGAGCCGCGAGCGCCGGGCCGGGGTGTTCGTCACGCCCGGGCGCGTCTACGGCGTCTGACCGGCGCGTCGGGCCACGTGTAGGCGATCACCTCGCCGGGGCGCAGGGTCCGCCAGCGGTCCCGCAGCGCGCGGAGCTCGTCGACGGCGCGCGCCGCCTGGTCGACGGTGCCCGGAGCGGGGCCGGACTCGGTGCTGCCCCACGCCGCGTCCAGGGCCGCCTTCACCGCCGGGCCGTCGGCGTCGATCGACTGCTGGAGCACCCCCACCAGCACCTCCGCCAGCCGCAGCTCGCGGGCGTTCTCCCGCCGCACCCGGTCGGACACCGCGCGACGGTCGTGGCGCGGCTTCCCGCCGGTGATCTCGATGCTGTCGAACAGCGCGCCGGCGCGGATCGAGCCCCACAGGCCGCCGGTCAGCCCGAGCGCGCGCTCGCCGACGAGGTGCACCGCGTCGTGGGGGACGACGCCGGTGCGGTCGTAGGAGCGCAGCCGCAGGCGCAGCCCGTCGCCGCGGTCGATGTCGGCGACCGAGCCGCCGTCGGGGCGCGGCGAGAAGGCGACGTGCACGCCGTCATCGGACCAGTTCGCGCCGTCGATCTCAGCCGGTTTCCGGAGCGGGCGGCGGGTCCTGCGGGGCGCCGGTCAGCGTGGAGAGCGTCCGCACGACGTGGGTCTCGACCGCCTCGCGGTCGAGCCCCAGACCGGTCAGGGTGCCGCTGCCGTCCTCGTGCTCGAGCAGCGCGAGCAGGACGTGCTCGGTGCCGATGTAGTTGTGGCCGAGGCGCAGCGCCTGGCGGAACGTCAGCTCCAGCACCTTCTTGCACGCGGCGTCGAACGGGATGAGCGCGCCGATCTCGTCGGAGCGAGCGGGCAGCGTGCCGACGAGCGTCCGGCGCACGGTCTCCGGGGCGACGCCGAGGGCCTTCATCGTGAGCACCGCGAGCGACTCGGGCTCGTGGAGCAGCCCGAGCGCGAGGTGCGCCGGCGTGATCTCGGCGTTCTCCGCCGACCGGGCCTCCTCCTGGGCCTTCACGACGACGTTGCGAGCGCGCGGGGTGAAGCGGCTGAAGCCCTCCTCGGGGTCGATCTCGCCGGACCCCTTCGGCACGAACCGCTTCTGGGCGGCCTGCTTGGTGACGCCCATGCGCTTGCCGATGTCGGTCCACGACGCCCCGGAGCGGCGGGCGCGGTCGACGAAGTGGCCGATGAGGTGGTCGGCGACCTCGTCGAGGTGCTCGGCCGCGAGCACGGCGTCCTGCAGCTGCTCGAGAGCGTCGGAGTGGACCGAGGTGATGGCGTTGATGAGGTCGTCGAGGCGGACGTTGGTCGGTGGCATCCGTCCACCGTAGGTTGACGTCCGCGCGATCGTCAACCTTGGGTGGACGTTTGCCCTCCCACGGTGTGAGGGGCCTAGCGTGCCGGTCCATGGGGCTCGGGCGGACGGTCGGGGAGCTCGCCGAGGCCACCGGCCTGTCGGTGCGCGTGCTGCGGCACTGGGACGAGCGCGGCGTCGTCTCGCCCTCGCGCACCCCGGCGGGCCACCGCCTCGACGACGCCGACGACGTCGTGCGCCTGCACCGCGCGATCACCCTGCGCGCGCTGGGCCTGCGCCTCGACCGGGTCGCCGCGCTGCTCGACGGCACCGACCCCGACCCCGCATCGACGCTGCGCGCCCACCTCGCGGGCGTCGACGCCGACCTGCGCCGCCGTCGCGTGGTCCGCGACCGCCTCGCCGAGGTGCTCTCCGCGCCCGTCGACGACGTCCTGTCCACCGTGCTCCTGGAGATGACCATGGTCGGGTCCTACGTCCACGGCTACCGCGCCACCGAGGCGACGCGCCTGCGCGACCAGGCCGCGACGCTCGCCGACCTCCTCAACGACGGGGTCGGGTTCGACGACGGCGCGCACGTCCTCGAGGCCGGCTGCGGGGTGGGCGCGCAGACGGTCGTGCTCGCCGCGCGCAGCCCGGGTGCGCGGTTCACCGCGATCGACCTCGCTGACGGCCAGGTCGCGGCCG
>CADCTH010000071.1 GCA_902805495.1 uncultured Actinomycetospora sp. | reverse complement strand
GGCCCGGCGGCACGCTGCCCGCGCACGGCGGGGCGGTGGCGCGCACCGAGCTCGACGCCCGCATCCGCACCGCGGCCCTGGAGCGGGGCGCCCAGCCGCTGGAGGGCGCCCGCGCCGTGGACGTCGTGCGCGACGGCGACCGGGTGACCGGCGTGGTGTTCGCCGGGCCCGGGACGGAGACGTCCACCGTGGCCTGCCGCCGGCTCGTCGTCGCCGACGGGGCGCGCTCGACCCTGGGGCGCGTGCTCGGGCGGGTGTGGCACCGCGACACCGCGTACGGGGTCGCCGCGCGCGGCTACGTCCGCTCCGGGCGCCACGACGACGAGTGGATCTCGTCGCACCTCGAGCTGCGCGGCACCGACGACGAGGTGCTCTCGGGCTACGGGTGGGTGTTCCCGCTGCACGACGGCCACGTCAACATCGGCGTCGGCACGCTGGCCACCGAGGCCCGGCCCGCGAACGTGCGGCTGCGCTCGCTGATCGCGCACTACGCGGAGCAGCGTCGGGAGGACTGGCAGCTCGAGGGCGAGGTGCGCGACGTCGCCTCCGCGCTGCTGCCGATGGGCGGCGCCGTCTCCGGCGTCGCCGGGCGCAACTGGGCGCTGGTGGGCGACGCCGCCGGCTGCGTGAACCCGCTCAACGGCGAGGGCATCGACTACGGCCTCGAGACCGGGCGGACCATCGCGGCCCTGCTCGCCTCCGACGGTGACGACGGGGACCTCACGCTCGCCTGGCCCGCCACCCTGCGGTCGCACTACGGCTCGGCGTTCTCGATCGCCCGGCGCCTGGCGAAGCTGCTCACGATGCCGCGCCTGCTGCCGCTGGCCGGGCCGGTGGGGATGCGCTCGCGCGCGCTGATGACCGTGGCGCTGCGCGTCATGGGCAACCTCGTCACCGAGGAGGACGCCGACGTCGTCGCCCGCGCCTGGCGGCTGGCCGGGCGCGCGTCGCTGGGGCGCGACGAGCTGCCGCCGTTCCCCGCCGCCGACCTGCGCCCGGCGGCGGCCGCGGGCTGAGGCACTCACCGCGGGGGCGCGCCTGCTGCACCGACGTGATCGCCACGCCGCGGGCGGCCCAGGGGTTCGGGTCCTCGCGCAGGAGCAGCGTGCGGATGTTCTCCGACGCCGTGATCCCCAGCGACGTGGCGGTGTCGCCCGCGACGACGGGGTCGTGCCGGTCGATGTTGCGCTCCCACACCCCGGCCACCGTGCGCTCGACGAGCTCGACCAGACCGGTGGCGCGCAGCCCGACCAGCACCTCGTCGAGCCACGCCGTCACCTGCGCGTCCCACTCCACGGGGTGATGGGAGCACCGACCCCCGACAGTGGTGGCCCGCGCGCCGCGAGGGGCACGTTCCGCAGGCTCCGGGGCCCGTCGATCATGCGCAACGTGCCCCTCGCGCCGGGGAACCGCTAGGTCCCCGTCACCGCCCAGCCCTCGCCGCGCACGCGCAGCCCCACCGCCACGGCGCGTGCGGCGATGAACAGCGACAGGCCCGCCCAGATGCCGACGAGGCCCCAGTCGAGGACCAGGGACAGCCAGATCATCGGGAGGAAGGCGCCCAGCGCCGAGGCGATCGTGGTGCGGCGCAGGTAGGCCGCGTCGCCGGCGCCGAGCAGCACCCCGTCGAGCGCGAACACGTACGCCGCGAGCGGCTGCAGCGCCACGAAGAACCACCACGCCTGCGGCACGACGTCGCGCACGGCGGGGTCGGGCGTGAACACCCCCGGCAGCACCCCGGCCGTCGCCGCGAACACCACGCCGGCGACGAGGCCGAGCACCAGGCCGTAGCGCGTCACCCGCCCGCTCACGCGCCGCGCGGTGCCCACCGCGGCGGCGCCCAGCGCCGCGCCGACCAGCGACTGGGCGGCGATCGCCAGCGCGTCGAGCACGGTGACCATGAACGTCCAGAGCTGCAGCACGATCTGGTGCGCGGCCACCGACGGCGCCCCGAACCGTGCGGCCACCGCGGTCGCCGACAGGAAGCAGGCCTGGAACGCGGCGCTGCGCAGGAGCAGGTCACGCCCGAGCCCGAACTGGGCCCGCATGTCCACCACGCTCAGCCGCAGCGAGACGCGCTCCCGCCCCAGCGCGACGAGGAACAGCACCCCCACCACGGCCTGGGCGCCGACGTTGGCCCACGCCGACCCTTCGAGGCCCAGCGCCGGTACCGGCCCCGCGCCGTACACGAGCACCGGGCACGCGATCGCCGAGAGCCCGTTGCCCGCGAGCACGACGACGATCGGGCGGCGGGTGTCCTGCACGCCGCGCATCCAGCCGTGGCCGGCGAGCGCGACGAGGATGCCCGGCGCGCCCCACACCGCGATCCGCAGCCAGCCCGTCGCGGCGTCGGCGACCGCGCCGCCGCCGCCGAGCAGCTCGGCGAGCCACGGCGCCGCGACCCATCCCGCGAGCACCACGACGGCGCCGACGAGCAGCGCGATCCAGGTCGCGGCGACGCCCGCGGCGACGGCGTCGGGGCGGTCGCCGGCGCCGTGGTGGCGGGCGGCGCGGGCCGTGGTGCCGTAGGCCAGGAACGTGCCCAGGCTCGCGACCTGCGCGAGCACGACCCCGCCGACCGCGAGCCCGGCCAGCGGGACCGCCCCGAGGTGCCCGACCACGGCCGTGTCCACCAGCAGGTAGAGCGGCTCGGCGACGAGGACGACGAGCGCGGACGAGGCGAGCGCGAGCACCCGGCGCGGACCGGGGTCGAGCGCGGCGTCCCGCGCGGTCATCCCAGCAACGGCGCGTCCGCGAGCGCGCGGCGGACGCGGTCGAGGATGTCCGGGGCGTCGCCGTCGAGCGTGAAGCCCGACGCGACGCGGTGCCCGCCCCCGCCCAGCGCCGACGCCGCCGCGGCCACGTCGATGCGGCCCTTGGAGCGCATCGACGCGGTCCAGCGGTGTTCGCCGACCTGCTTGAGGACGAGGGCCGCCTCGGCCTCGGCGGTGGTGCGCAGGACGTCGATGACGCTCTCGACCTCATCCTGCCGACCGCCGCTGACGAGGTCGCGCCGGATCAGCGCGTGCACGAGACCCAGGCCCCGCGCCTCGTCGACCTCGAGGGTCGCGGTGGCCAGCACCGACGAGAGCATCCCGAGCCAGGAGAACGGGTGGGTGTCGAGCAGCGGGCGCGTGACGGCCTCGGCGTCGACACCGGCGACGAGCAGGCGCGCAGCCATGGCGTGGGTGTCGGGCGACGCGGCGCGGAAGTTGCGGGTGTCGGTGACGAGCCCGGCGTAGAGGCACTGCGCGGTCGGCAGGTCCACCGTCGCGCCCATCGCGTCGAGCAGGTGGAGCACCATCACCGCGGTCGCGTCGGCACGCGGGTCGATGTAGTAGTGGGTGCCGAAGCCCTCGTTGGACACGTGGTGGTCGATGACCAGCGTCGTCCCGGCCGTCGTGGCCCGGTCGGCGAGCGGGCCGAGGCGGTCGACGCTGCCGGTGTCGAGGACGACGAGCAGCTCCGGCGCTCCCACCACGCGGTCGGCGGGCACCACGAGGCCGTCGACGTCGAGGTCGCGCAGCGACTCCGCCGGGCGCTCCGGCGCGCCGAACGACACCTGGACCTCGGCGCCGCGCCGGTGCAGCGCGAGACCCAGCGCCAGCGCGCTGCCCAGCGCGTCGGCGTCCGGGTTGACGTGGGCGAGCAGGACCACCTGCCGCGCGGCGGTCAGCAGGCCCACCGCCTCGCCGAGGTCGACCGGCCGGCTCGTCCCGTCCACCATGGCCGGTGCGCTCCCCTCGCTCCGCGCCCCCGTCCGGGCGCCGGCGTGACGGTACGGAGGGGCCGTCAGCCCGTCGACCGCGCCCCGGGCAGGTCGGCAGGGGCGTCGACCTCCTCGTCCTCGTCGCCCACCGGCACGTCCTCGACGTCGTCCTCGCGGGGCTTGCGGTAGGGGTCGGCCTCGCCCGCGTAGGTCGCGCCGACCGCGAGCGCCTCGACCTCGGCGTCGGCCTGCCGCGCGGCCTCGAGCAGCTCGTCGAGGCGCGCCGCGCCCTCGGGCACGGCGTCCGGGACGAACTCGACGGTCGGCGTGAACCGGACCCCGGTCTGGCGGCCGACGGCGCTGCGCACGACGCCCTTGGCGCTGGCCAGCGCGGCCGCCGAGCCGGTGCGCTCGGGCTCGCCGCCGTAGACGGTGTAGAACACCGTCGCCTCGCGCAGGTCCGGGGTGAGACGGGTGTCGGTGATCGTCACCATCGCCAGGCGCGGGTCCTTGACCTCGTGCTCGAGCGTGGAGGCGACGATCTGGGAGATCCGCTTGGCGAGCCTGCGGGCCCGTGGCGCGTCGGCCATGGCGGGGGCTCCTTCTCCGGGAGTGGGGGGACTAGTCGTCGTGCGGACCCAGCCAACGGGTCCGCGCCGAGAGCACCTGGAACTCGGGGTGGGCGGCGACGAGGCGCTCGCAGTGGTCGAGCACCTCGCTCACGTGCGCGGCGTCGGCCGACACCGCGGCCACCCCGATGAGGGCGCGCCGGTGCAGGTCGAGGTGGCCGGCCTCGGCGACCGACACCCCGTACCGCTTGAGCTCGGCCACGACGGGACGGACGACCGAGCGCTTCTGCTTGATCGAGCCGACCTCACCGCCGAGCAGCAGGTCGAGCTCCAGGGCACCGACGTACACGGGCATCCGGTCCGGGGACGAGGGTGCCCCGGGGCGGCCGGACCGACCGCCCCGAGGCATCACGCACTACTCGCGGGGCTTCTCCCGCATCTCGTAGGTCATGATCTTGTCGTCGACCTTGATGTCGTTGAACGACCCGAGCGTCAGACCGCACTCGTAGCCGTCGCGGACCTCGGTCGCGTCGTCCTTGAACCGCTTGAGCGAGTTCACCGTGAGGCTCTCGGCGACCACCGCACCGTCGCGGACCAGGCGGGCCTTGGCGTTGCGGCGGATGATCCCCTCGGTGACCAGGCAACCGGCGATCGCGCCGACGCGCGAGGAGCGGAAGACCTCGCGCACCTCCGCGGTGCCGAGCTCCACCTCCTCGTAGATCGGCTTGAGCTTGCCCTTGAGGGCCTGCTCGATCTCGTCGATGGCCTGGTAGATCACCGAGTAGTAGCGGATGTCGATGCCCTCGCGGGTGGCCAGCTCGGTGGCCTTGCCCTCGGCCCGGACGTTGAAGCCCAGGACGATGACGTCGGAGGCGATCGCGAGGTTGATGTCGCCCTCGGTGATCGCACCGACCCCGCGGTGCAGCACCCGCAGCTGGACCTCCTCGCCCACGTCGATCTTCATGAGCGCGTCCTCGAGAGCCTCGACGGTTCCCGAGTTGTCACCCTTGATGATCAGGTTGAGCTGGTTGGTCTCCTTCAGCGCGGCGTCGAGGTCCTCGAGGCTGACGCGCTTGCGACGGCTCGCCAGCTGCGCGTTGCGCTCGCGGGCGCGACGGCGGTCGGCGATCTGCCGGGCCACGCGGTCCTCGTCGACGACCAGGAACGTGTCGCCCGCGCCGGGCACCGACGTGAAGCCGATGACCTGCACCGGACGGGAGGGCAGCGCCTCCTTCACGTCGTCGCCGAACTCGTCGAGCATCCGTCGCACGCGGCCCGAGGCGTCGCCGGCGACGATCGAGTCGCCGACGTGCAGCGTGCCGCGCTGCACCAGCACCGTGGCCACCGGACCGCGGCCGCGGTCGAGGTGCGCCTCGATGGCGACACCCTGGGCCACCATGTCCGGGTTGGCCCGGAGGTCCAGCGAGGCGTCCGCGGTGAGCAGGACGGCCTCGAGCAGCCCGTCGATGTTGGTGTTCTGGCGGGCCGAGATGTCGACGAACATCGTGTCGCCGCCGAACTCCTCGGCCACCAGCCCGTACTCGGTGAGCTGCTGCCGGATCTTGGCCGGGTTGGCGCCCTCCTTGTCGATCTTGTTGACCGCCACCACGATCGGCACGTCGGCCGCCTGCGCGTGGTTGATCGCCTCGATCGTCTGCGGCATCACGCCGTCGTCGGCCGCGACCACGATCACCGCGATGTCCGTGGACTTCGCGCCACGGGCACGCATGGCGGTGAACGCCTCGTGACCCGGGGTGTCGATGAAGGTGATCTTGCGCTCGACGCCCTCGAGCTCGGTGTCGACCTGGTAGGCGCCGATGTGCTGGGTGATGCCGCCGGCCTCGGCCTCGGCCACCTTCGTCTTGCGGATGGTGTCCAGCAGGCGCGTCTTGCCGTGGTCGACGTGACCCATGACCGTGACGACCGGCGGACGGGCCTCGAGGTCCTCGTCGCCACCCTCGTCGGAGCCGTAGGTCAGCGAGAACGACTCCAGGAGCTCGCGGTCCTCCTCCTCGGGGGAGACGACCTGCACCTGGTAGTTCATCTCGCCGCCGAGCAGCTCGAGGATGTCGTCGGAGACCGACTGGGTCGCCGTGACCATCTCGCCGAGGTGGAACAGGACCTGCACGAGCGACGCCGGGTTGGCGTCGATATTCTCGGCGAAGTCGGTCAGCGAGGCGCCGCGCGGCAGGCGGACGACCTCACCACGGCCCTTCGGCAGGCGGACGCCGCCGACCGAGGGGGCCTGCATGTTGTCGAACTCCTGGCGCTTCTGCCGCTTCGACTTGCGGCCACGACGCACCGGGCCACCGGCGCGCCCGAAGGCACCCGCGGCACCGCCGCCACGACCTCGGCCACCGGGACCGCCGGGACGGCCACCGCCGCCACGGAAGCCGCCTCCACCCGCGGGGGCGCCGCCCCCACCGGGGC